>JBDTJJ010000130.1:0-8134 GCA_039935895.1 Bacteroidia bacterium
AAATAACACATTAAAGCATAGCCAAAATGGCTTGGGGAAATATATACAGCCTGTTACAGGTAAACCGCTTATGGGTTTGGTACTGGCACGCAAAAAAATAAACACCAACGATGCCTTTCGTAAATTCAACAATAACGAAGTAGATGTATTAATGATTAACCAATCAGGTAGTACGGGCGCATCCGCTCATGCTATCGTTACTCCTAAAGTTACCAAAGAAGAAGTGAAGCAGCGTGTAATGATTGTATTGCAAGCCGAGCTTGACATAAATACCGAAGTACAAAAGCGTGGTCGTATTAATCGCACCGGACAAATAATGAAACCGATTTACGATTATGTAAATTCTGCTATACCTGCCGAAAAGCGTTTAATGATGATGTTGCAGAAAAAATTAAAATCATTAGATGCTAATACCACATCAAACCAAAAGCAAAGCACCAAGATATTAGATGTGCCTGATTTCTTAAATAAGTACGGCGATAAAATCGTTACCGAATACCTTTCTGAAAATCCTGACATCAACGAACTACTGAATGATCCGTTGAAGATTGCCAAACCCGATAATGAGGATGAAAACTCATTGGAGAACGCAGCGCATAAAGTTTCAGGGCGTGTAGCCGTTCTTTCTACCAAGATGCAACAAGACTTTTATAACGAGATAGCAGAGCGTTATACCGATTATATAGATTACTTAAAGCAAGCAGGCGAATACGATTTAGAAGTGGAGGACATGAACCTGCAAGCCGAAACTACCGAAACATCTATTATTAAAGTAGGTAAAGGCGGCGAAAGTGCTTTTGGCGAAGACAGTATGTTAGAAACGGTACAAGCGAACGTACTTAAAAAACCGTTTACAAAAATTGAACTTGAAAACATTTTAAACGAGGTATTATCAGGCAAAGATGCACACACCTTACAAAATAATTTTACTGCCGAATATGATACGTATGTAATAGAAAAACTAAAAGAAGAAGCGAAAGCCAATGAAGAAAAATACGCTACGCTTATAAAAAACATTCCGCTTGAAAAGAAAATACAAAAGTTAGTTGGCTCTCCGCAATATGAGTATGCTATCAGGGAACGTGAGAAAGAATTAAACGCCGCTAAAATTGCTGCACAGGTAAATAACGAGAAAGCAACATCTAACCGCAAGCAATACATAGACAGTTTATTAAAATTCTTTTATTCAGGTAAGGAGCTTTTATATCCTGTACAAACATTTACAGGTGGACACGAGGCTGTTATGGCGGTGTTTATCGGTTTTGTTATTGATAAGAAAAAGAAAAACCCCTATGCGCCAAGCTCTATAAAATTGCGCTTCGCTTTATCAAATGCTAATAAATACATTGCTATCCCTGCCAGTTATAATAAGGATGTAATGGCGGTAAAAGGAGAAAGCATGGACACCGTCCATACGGAATTACCTGTTATACTTAATAAATGGGAAAAAGCTATTAAAGCAGGTACGGTTGACAGGAATATGCGCCACATCATTACAGGTAATTTATTACAGGCATTTGCCGACTTTAAAGGTAAACTCGTAAGCTATACACTTATGGATGGCGGCACAAAAAAAGGTATCCTAATGCCTGAGAACTGGCAACCGTCTGAAGTATCTAAAGGCAAAGTAAATGTACCTATTGGTAAAGCGTATAAAGTAGTTGCCTCACTTACGCAAGGCGCATCTATCTCTACGAATAACGGTATTACGATTGGTAGAATGGCGCACAATTATAAAATCATTACGGCAGCTTCACGTAAAGCGGCAGGCTCTATTTATTTAGATGAGGATATTTTAAAATTAGTGGACAACCACAAATTTGAAATGACATCCGATAAAATGGTAGCAACGCTTGATACCAAATTTATATCCCAGCTCGTTATGCTTTTACAAACTAAGCATGGCTCCAGTATTATTTTAAATGCTTCGCAGTTTGATATGATTAAAAAGGATTTGAATACGCAAGGTGTCCGAAGTAAAAAGCCTTTGCCCAAAGCTGAAATTATACAGGACGAAGATGTTGTGCCAACAAGTGAATGGGAACTCGAAGCCCTTGCTCTTGAACTCGAATTAGAACTAATGGAATTTTAATCACTAAATAAATAAACCTATGATAACCTCAAACAATTATTACAATCAAATCAGCCACGTAAACATCAATCATTTACCGCCAACACTTTTAAAAAGCCATGAGCTTGTAAACAAAATCACACAGGATGGTGCGAGTTGGGAAACTTATCGGCAAAACGCTACCATCAAAAGTGTAGTTGATTTGTACTTAACAAAGTTGAATGAATATATAGCTAAGCAACCCAAAACAGAACAACAACCGGCTACAAAAAAACAAGTGTCAAAAACACACGTAAAAACAACGGCAACTAAAAAAGTAAAAGAAATAAAACAAAAAAAAGAAGATACGGCCATAGGTGTAGAAGCTATAGAAGATGAGCTAAAATTCATCAAGCGTTTTGTTTTGATGCACGGTAAAACTAAAAGCCCTGAACAAATCTTAAGCTTCTTAAATGGCTTGCAGAAAGCCATCATAGAAAGACGTATCCGTAAAACCTCTCGTTATGCCGCAGAAATAAAAGTCATTCAGGAAAAGCTCGTGCAATTATATAATAACATGAATGGTTCTACAACCATTCAGTTAAAACCTGAAACCATGCAACAAATGACTAAACTCGTTAAAATGGAAAAGGTTATGCCCTCTATTAACTTTATGAAACGCTATGTGCGCTTGCAGGGTAAAGCAGATGTAAAAGACAAAATCAAAAAACTTTTTGACGATTTAAAAAAAGCGGTAAAAAACGGTGTGCTTACTAAAGCGGATAAATATGCCGACCGAGTAAACGCCATGTATAAAAACATTGCTGAGTTTTTAGAGAACCCTAAAAAGCATGATGCCATAGATATAAGTAAACATGAATTAAATGGCTTAAACAGCATATTAAGCGAATGCGGATGCGATTTGTCAGGTGTTGATGATGAGGACGAAGAAGAAACAACAAACGAAGTAAAACAACCTGTTAAACAGCATAATAAAAAAGCCCAAGTGATGAGTAGTGAAGACTTTGTTAATATGCAGTTTAATACGATTGGTTTTTCAGGTAAATGGTTAGAGTTTATTGGCGACCCTTGCAAGGCTTTTACAGCAATGGTGTTTGGTAGACCTAAAATGGGTAAGTCCTATTTATGTATGGAGTTCGCAGGCTACTTGGCTCGTCTTGGGGGCAAAGTATTATATATCGCTAAAGAAGAAAAATTAGGAGCTACTCTACAAATGAAATTAAAAGACCTGCAAGTACAACACCCTAATTTATTTGTGAGTAACGATATGCTTACTGATTTATCAAAATATGATTTTGTATTTATTGATAGCGTTAATAAAATGGAACTTGAGCCGAATGATTTAGAAATTTTAAAGGCAAACAATCCGACCGTTTCTTTTATCTATGTTTTTCAAACAACTAAAAGCGGTGCGTTTAGAGGTAGTAATCATTTTATGCACGATGTAGATATTGTAATTGAAATTCCTGAAGTCGGTAAGGCAATCCAAAACGGACGATTTAATCAGGGCGGCGAAATGGAATTTTTTGATAATGACCAAGAAGAATTAGGTGGTATAACAAAAGGTAAATCTATTTCATCAAAAAAGAAAACTTTTAAAAATCCTGAATGGACTGAACCAAAGGATTTACCAAAATCTGACTGGAGGAATTTAAAAATAATAAAAAAGTTTTTTGATGAAGGCAATTATTCAGAAGCTATGAATCGTGCTATGTATAATAGTGATACAGAGGTAAGGGAGGTAATTCCACCTAATATTTGGAAAGCTATCGGTGGAATGCTTACAAGAAGTGGAGAGGAAAGACTAAAAGCACTATTAGATAACCCCAAAAATTGGAGTTAAGAATAACAAGAATAAGAAATCGGTTTGCCAATTCAAAATTCTTTTTAAATAATCCTCATTTCATAATGACTTATCGCTTTTTGCTTTAGTGGATTGTTGCTCCACTCCTCCCATTGGCAAGTGTATGGATTATATCCACATTTTAAAGGCTTACTATATATATTTTCAGGCTGTTCAACATATGCACGACAATCTGTACATATATGTCTGAATTCGCAATCTTTACAAATTTCAATTTTATCTTTATTAATTTTCCATAACTTCTTTATATCTTCCTTTAGTACAACATCGATAAGAGTAATGTTATTAATGTGTCCATATTCTTTAGACAAAGAGGGACAATTTTTAATCTGTCCTTTTTTATCTATTGAGATTTTTCTATTAAGACAAGAATTATAATTTACACTTTCAGTAAAATTTTTAATGTTTAACGTGAAATATTTTGACGAAATAATACCACAGTGTAGTTCGGAATTAATATTTAAGGTAATATTTATTATTTGAGAATGATATTTAACATAACTATTGTTAGTCTGTGAATTATAGAATGCTATTTGAGTAATACGTTGATATTTGGCGGATAAATCTGCAACTAAGATTTCTGTTTCTTTGTTTTTAAACGGTAAAATTATTTCAACTGAAATTAATCTACGACAATGTAACTTTTCCAAGATAGACGTTAATTGCTCAAAAATAATTTCGTCAAAAAATCTTAACTGAATATGTTTACAGCCTAATTCTTCAAGTTCATCAAATATTTTAGTGTAGTTGTGAGAAGAACCTACATCACTATCAATTATTGCATTTGTAATTAAACTCGGTTCGTCCCAATCAAGATTAAGTTCGGGAAAATTTTTCACATCTTCTTCTGTCGTCCAAAAGCCTAATTCATTGCTTGCTAAAAACTCAAAATACTCATCAATTATCAAATCAAATTTATTTTCATAAGAAGTTTTAATACTATCTAAAGAAACTCTTCCATGAGAAGTTAATACATCATAAAGTCCTTCGGGAATATACCAATACTGATTTCTTTGTAAATCGCAAATCAGACTTCTTTTTGCCCCCTTTACGGGAATGCAGTTAGCATATAGTATAAAATATTTCAAAGCATTTTTATTCTTTAGGCAAAATTTTAGAAATTGGTTTGTAGATAGGATATACAGAGCAAAGATTAGAATTATATTTTTCTATTGTAATAGCTTTAGGTAAAACGTTGGTATCGTCAGTAGATGCCGCTTTTACGTTATGTAAATTTAATGTAATGTTTTTAATTGCTTCAAGTTCTTTGCTCATACTAAATACGCTGCAACTTTTTTTTCTAAATAATAATTACAATCTGCTGAAACAAAACCAAATTGTCCTGCTTGATTAACTTCTAAAAATATATATTCATTTTCAGAAGTTAAAATCATATCTATTGAGCCTGTATTTAGTTGGGTACATTCTATAAATGAAATTATTTTTCTTTCAATATCGTTAGGCAATTTATAGGGAACAGTTCTATTAGGCTTTTCATAATTGTAGTTTCGAAAATCAATTTTTGTTTTTTCATCGTTTTGTGAAAAAATTGCCATTGCATAAAGCGAAGTTTGCATAAAAAAAATTCTTAGCTCATATTTCTTATCAATTTTGTTTTGTACCAATGAAGGAAAAAAAGTATCGGGCATTGAATTAATCTGCTCATCTGAAATCATACTTGTATATGTGTATAAACTTTCCTTGCCATACACAATATTAAAAATTTCTTGAATAGATTTTGTAATTATTCCTGTATAGTTTTTCTGGATTTCAAGTAACATTTCTTTTGAATTAATTACAAAGGTATCGGGAATAAGAAGCCCACAATCCTTAGCATACTTTAAATATCCTAATTTACTTTTTACTTTTGTAAAATAATTGCCAAGAACCCTTTTGTCTTGTGCAATTTCAAACACAAAATTCTTAAAAGTGTTCCACTCATTACTTAAATGCAGAAAAACATCTTTTTGTAACTCTTTTGGGAAATCAGGCAATAAACTCTTTATATCAATATTAATATCGCCCTTGCGATACCACAACGATGTTACTAAAGATAAATCTACTTCTTCTTTGGTGTTATTGAAATGTAAAAGGATTTTTGTAGCATTATTTGACAACTTAATAAATGCAGAGTTTAAAAAAAACTCTGCATTTAATACAAGATACTTTTTCTTTTTATAAATCAGCCAATCAATAACTTCGTGAGTTGTTTGGTCTATCCCCTCGCTTATTATTAAGACCATTATTATTATAAGAAATAAAAGGTAACGGTGCCGTCGAGTTTTATATCATCGTGTGAATATGCATGGCTTCCTCCATGTGCGGGATCATTTATAGTTCCTCCACCTGTTGGCCTTTCGACAGGCCTAGGAGGTATTATTATGCCGCCATTATTTAACGCTCTGCTCATACCGCCACTTTCGCATTGGCAAGGAGAATATTGTTTTATACTTTCTAATGTTTTCATAATATTTTATTTTAGTTAAAAGTAATATGTTACTGACTTTTCGATGAGGTAATCAGCTTTATAGTGGGTTGTTCCTCCAGATCCCCAAGTAAAGCTACCCGCACCTGTATTTACAGGATACTCAACAGGTTTAGGGCCGCCGCCATTACCATTATTTATTTTAGGCAACCATCTAAAAATTACTACGCCTGCTCCAATAGCCAAAGCTCCAATAAGAGAAGAAATTATTTCAACGCTTGTTATGTCTGTTGTTGGCGATATTAAGCCTTTTGGACTTGCGTTAGCTCCAATTAATGCGCCCTCCATACATTCTTCTGTCCAAAAAGGAATGTTTGCATAATTTATCGCCACGTTTTCATTTAAAAATCTTGACCACTTACCGGGTTTTTGAACTACGCTAATCCAATAATTATATACGCTCTTTCCGTCCACCGTAGCTAATAATAATGGCGTTTGCTCGTATATTGAAAGACCACTTTTTCCAATATTGTCTTCTACATCCAAAAGCCATTGGTCAATTAAATTAACTGGTTTTTTACTTGTAGCGCATAATAACAAACTAATAAAGTAATCCTGCCTAGCATTGTATGCAACAGCGCTACAAAATGTATTGTTGATGTAGGTGTTTATTACATTGTAAGCAACCGATTTTATCTCAGTTTCAATTATTCCCGACACCTTCGGATAATAAATCGGCTGGATATAATTATAGATTGCATTTACCAAATCATCAACGGTAGATTTGGGATTGAGCGCATTGACAATGGCATCTAAACCGCTTGTCAATTGTGTTCCAATAATTGGATACGGATTGATTGTGTTTGACATAAATTTAATTGTTTTAATGTAAAATTAATTAAAAAAATGAAACGAAATGTTAATTTATCGTAAAAAATTAGATATTAAGCTACGTTTATCTTATGGTGGTATAATTTTTTTGGAAATATGTAAAATCAATGAACAATTATCTCTACCCGCCTGTTTTTATGTCTACCCTCTTCGGTATCGTTTCCTGCAATGGGGCGTAAACTACCATAACCTTTGCAGGCAATATGAGTTTTATCAACTCTTTTTTGTATTAAATAATCAGCAATGGCTTTAGCTCTTTCTTCCGAAAGTTTTTGGTTTTTTTCTTCGTTACCAATATTATCGGTATAGCCCTCTACTGTAATTGCTTTTTTGGGATAGCGCAATAAAAAATTAACAGGTTCACTTAGCAATACATCATAATTACCCTCAAGTATTGCCGTGCCGAATTTAAAATTAAGGTCTTGTAAACGAAAGGTATCAATACTTACCGGAGCAATTTCGTTTTCGGTAGTAGTGATTGGAATTGATTTAGTAGCTATACCTTCTTTTTCATAATCATCATTTACAGGAGTTATAGAAACATCATCAATATAATAGTGTGCTTTTCCGTTAAAGCCATTCGGCTCGTTATACAAAAAATGTCCTAAAACTAATACAGCCTCATCTCCTCTCGCTATATAAGTTTCGGATAACTCAACCCAATCATCTTCGTTTTTATATCCGCTTTCATTTACAAAGTCCACATCGGGTTTTTTATCAATTCCGTGCTCAAGAAACCACGTTTTTTTCTTGGGTAAAAACAGTATTCCCATTTCTTTAATATAAGAATGTCTTTTATCTGCTTTACTAATGAAAAAACTTATTTTATATTCTTGCCCTTTAACTAACGGTTTTAGTAATTCAGTCTCAATGTATTCAATAT
>JBDTJJ010000131.1:0-10000 GCA_039935895.1 Bacteroidia bacterium
TTAATTTAAATGTTTGCAATGCGTTATTTATAGTTGCTCGTATAAAATATACGCCTGCATTTAACTGCATTTCGGCTAAATTAATTTTAATACTTTGCGCACCTTGCGGCATTTTTTGATTAGATAACACCGCAACTTGCTTACCGGTTATATCATACAATTGTGCACTTACAAGGGTATTAGTATTGTTATAAAAATCTAAATAAGATACGCTAGATGCAGGGTTTGGATATACTTTTACATTTGTGTTGGCTTTGCCTTGCGTTATTATACCTGTGGTATTATCATTTCTATCAATATATATTGTGGTAGAATCTACATGATAATTATTATCTATACTTACGTTATTTACAGTATCAATAGTTACTAAACGAACACTATCCATACCATAATTAGGTATATCTACGTAAATGCGGTAACTGCCTGTGCCAACATTATTAAACTCATAATATCCATCAGGTTGCCCTGCTACAGAACCTGTTGATGTACGTGCAGCACATCCTCCACCTGGGTTTCTACCCAGCTTAACATCTACTCCTTTTAATGGCGCGCCCATTACACTATTATAACCACCGTTACCTAAACGCTGACCAAATGATGCATCTTTAAAAACGTTACCAGATATTGTGCCTGTACCAGTTTGTAGTAATGTTGCATTAAGGGTTATAGATAACGTATCATTCATTGCCGCACAACCATGATGTTGTATTACAGTTGCACTATCCCACTGGTAAGCATTAACCTTTACTGGATTGGTGTAATAAGTACCCACAGCTGTTGTGTAGGTTAATGGATCTGCAACGGCTTTTAAATAGTAATCTCCATAATATAAACTAGGAAAAGTAAAGTAACCTGCCGGAGAAGTTGTAAGTTGATACTGATTTGTACTATCTGCTACGCCTACATGGTTTGTCTTTTGTTTAAATAAATAAACCGTGCCTGCCGAAACCAAGTTGCCACTATTTTCTTTTACAAAACCTGACAAACTATCTGACTGATTAACGGTTAAATAAACTCCATTACCAGCACTAACATGGCATCCGTTCGCATCAATAACCTCTAAAACTATTACAAAAGAAGGAGTTGCAATGGTAAAAATAGCCACGGAAGGATTACCATAAAAAACATTCTGGGCTGAATTATAGCAATTCCAATTATAGGTATAAGGAGTTGCTCCACCGGTAACATTTGCTTTTAGCGTATCTGGCTGTCCCTGACAAACAGAGTTTAAACTGGAGGTAGTTCCAATGATAGTAGGATTATTATATATTGTTATTGATTTAGTTATTGAATCTACCAAAGAAGTTGTGTCGGATGTGCTATATGCCAATAATTTTATTTGATACGTACCTGCATTATTATAATACTGCACGCCCGGATCGGCATTGCTGCCATTATAAAATAACGTATCGTTTTTAAACCATTTATAATAAGTTGCGTTGGTAGAAGAGTTATAAAATTTTATATAATTACCTACGCAAAACCCTAAAGATGCAGAATCAGTAAAATTAGCTACCGGAGAGAACAAACGCCAAAGTGTACCGTTGTTATAGTTTTGCTGGCTATAATTATAGTAACTAGAACAATAGATAGCGTTATTAAAATCAGCAAATTGAATAGCATTAGGGTAACCGTACAGCACATCTGAATTATTAGATGAAACACGTAACCCGTTTTTATGGGTATAATTAAAAATAGTTGGAGACTCGCCACCCTCTAATGTCTCTATCCAAAGTTTGCCCATAGATGATTTTAACTGCGATACACCATATGATAAAACAGGATAAGTAGTATTGTTTATTGTATCTAAATAAGGATGCCACGTTACATTTGCTAAAGAATCGGTGGTGTACCAAATAGGCGCTTTAGAAAGTGTATATCCTCCTGTTAAAGCAACCAGTAACGTATCTTTATGAATTTCAAACGTATTAAAATACGTATTGCTTCCATAATTGGTTAATTGATTTGTTGAATCTAATAATGGCAATATATTACCTACAGTATCCCAAGTAGTTCCATTGGTATTTAATCTTAATATAACCGAAAGTTGGTATTGATTACTTCCATCCGAGCTATCTCTGCCTGTACAAGAAATATAAAGGCGGTTTTTGTAAACAATGGCATCGTTAACGGCTGAAATACCTGAACCTAGTGAGAAATTAGTAAGGTTAGACCAACCTGGTGTTGATATATCAGACGACCAAACAGAGGGTGCTAAAACATCACTGTTACTTGGGTATCCTGGATGAACAAAGGCATAAATTTTGCTATTAAAAACAGCTAAAGCACCAATATACGGCTGGTTTTCAGTCAAAATTTTGTTTGGATTAGTGCTTGTAGTATCAAAATGTATAGTATCATGTATGCTGCAAGTTGTACCGTTAAATTTATAAACTTGAGGAAAAAAGCCACTATCTTGAACAGAGGTTCCTAAAAACATATAATTGGCATCAGAAGTAACGGCAGTTAAACCGTTTTCATTACTATGAAATAAATTATCGTGCTGAGTTGCTTTATAAAAGGCGGTATCTTCGGTAAAGCTACCCATATTTCCGGTTGGTGAAGAGAAAAGCCTTAAAACTGCGCTATCGCTGCTTGATATAGCTTGGGTTTTTACACCACCTGCCAACCTTCTTTGATGAGGATTAGCCATTCTAGGGCCATAAGGAGATTGGAGATCATAATAACCACCAACATATATTTTGTTTTTAAACGTGTGCATAACTTCAAAATCTATGCTTCTACCTACCCCATCGGTAATTACACTATCCCAATTATCTTGGGCGTTTAAAATTAAGCTACTTAAAAAGAGTGCCGTAAATAAAAGTTTTTTCATCTTTGCGTTGGTTTAATTAAAAAAATCAGGCTAAGATAAATTATTTTTTTAAAAATGAGGTCTAAAATTAACAATCTTATCGTTTTTATAACCTTGTTAATTTTAGGTGGATTAACCTATTTACCCGCACTGCACGCCAGCTTTTTGCTGTATGACGACCCTGAATACATAACCGAAAATGCTTTTTTAGCTAACTTTTCATTTACAGGAATTGTTAATTTATTTACTCAAAAAGTGTACGATTTGTATATTCCATTAACCTGGCTTAGTTATTGGATTGAAATTAATGTGTTTAAATTTTCGGCTGTAGGTATGCACCTTAGCAATGTTTTGCTCCATATTTTAAATGCGTTTTTGGTTTTTAAATTATTTGTAAAACTCTTTCATAAAACTACGCCTGCATTATTAATTGCCGTTTTATTTTTAGTTCATCCACAACATATAGAAAGTGTTGCTTGGCTTGCCGAACGAAAAGATGTGCTTTACACCTTGTTTTACTTGTTAGGATTAATTTTTTACATCTCTTTTAAAACAACTAAAAACAACAACTATTACTTTTTAGCTTTTTTATTATTTATTTGTTCTTGCCTTGCAAAACCAATGGCTGTAAGCTGTTGCGTGGTACTTATTTTAATAAATTATTTTATTTATAATGAAAAAACAATTAAAGAGCATCTAAATAAAATTCCGTTTGTTGTTATTTCTATCCTGTTTTCCATCATTGCCATAAAATTTATGAATATAAATTCTTCGCAAAGCGAGATGAATAATTATTCTTTACTCAGTAAAATAATTCTTCCTTTTTATGAATTAAGATTTTACATTATTAAACTAATCCTTCCCATAAATTTATGTGCTATTTATCAAATGCCTGATACTGCAATGGGTTTGGAGGTATATTTTTACGCAGCACTTTTTATTTCATTAGCAATTTTCACTTTCTTAAAAGGAAATAATCTATTAAAATTGGCCTTATTACTATATGTAATAATCTTACTGCCTGTATTGCAAATAATCCCAAATACTAATACTTTGGTAGCAGATAGATATACTTACGTAAGCAGTATTATTCCGTTTGCTGTAATTTGTTTTTGGGCTGATAAAAATGCTTTCTTCCAAAAAAACTTAAAAATAATTGCCGGAATTATTATTTTAATACTTTCTACAACCAGCTACAACCGTTGTAAAATATGGAATAATGACGAAAGTCTTTTTACCGATGTCATTTCAAAAAATGAAAAATCTTACACGGCTTATGCCAATTTAGGTATGTATTATTTAAAGCAAAACAATTCTACTAAAGCACTTGTAAATTTACAACAAGCTGCAGCTTTAAAGCCTACAAGCTCTTTAATCTTAACCAATTATGGCTGGGCTTTGGCTCTTAATCAACAGACAAATTTATCGCTGAATATTCTATTAAAATCATTAGAAATAGACCCGCTTTATTTTAAAACCTGGAATAATTTAGGTGTTGTTTTAGGAATTAAAGGTAAGTACCAATCTGCCTTAAAAAGCTTGTTGTTTGCCCAAAAACTAAACCCAAATAATGCCGAATTATATTACAATTTGGCTATTACCTACACCAATCTTTCCAAAAATAATTTGGCCATAAGCAGCTACCAACAGGCCGCCAAAATGGGTTTAACCCAAGCGCAACAATTTTTATCTGCCAATAATTTAGGTTGGTAGAAATTACGTTTATTTTTTTAAGGAAACTTGCAAGACAAAAAAAGTTTCCTTAGTTTTGTCCCGGATTTATAAAATGGAAGTAAAAGATAAAATATTAGAAACCGCGTTAGGCTTGTTTTACAAGTTTGGTATTAAAGCCATTACTATGGATGATATTGCCAAGGAAATGGGCATATCTAAAAAAACAATTTATCGCTTTTTTAAAGAGAAAGATGATATAGTAAGCGTGCTTTGCGAAATGCAAATGGCAAATCATCAAAAAGATTTAATAGAAATTAAAAAGCAATCTAAAGATCCGGTGCACGAAATGATTTTAACATCTCATCACCTCGAAAAAGTATTTAGTGCCATCAACCCAGTCTTTTTTCACGATTTACATAAACAATACCACCAAGCACTTCAATTGTTTACTAAGTTTAAAAAAGAACAGGTTTTATGCAATATTGAGCAAAACATTAAAGAAGGCATGGAACAAGGTTTGTATAGAGCTGATTTAGATTTGACTTTCATTTCACAATATCGTTTAACACAAATGGATATTATTATGACGGGCAACGGTTTTAATTTTGAAAACATGAGCCTAACCAAAGCGCATCAAATGGTGTTAGATATTTTTATGCACGGAATTTCTACTGTAAAAGGGCATAAATTGATAAATAAATATAAAAACAAACAAGAAGAAGAATAACTAAAAAAAATGAGAAATTCAAAATTCAAAATTCAAAATCATATAGTTTTAATGACTGTTGGTTATCTGCTAATAACTAATATTTGCTACAGTCAGGCAGATACCGCCACCAAGCAATTTAGTTTGCAGGCCGCTATCGAATACTCAACTAAGCACAATAATACCTATTTAAATGTGCAAAACGATGCAGAGTATAACCGCTATAAGAAAAATGAAATAACGGCGCAAGGTATGCCACAAATAAATGGTACGGCCGATTTGAGAGACAACCTTGTATTGCCTACTTCGCTATTGCCCGCTAATTTTATTAATCCAATGGCGCCAGCAGGAACTTATGCGCCACTTAAATTTGGGGTAAAATACAATACTACAGCAAGTGCTTCTTTAAGCCAATTAATTTTTAGCAGCGATTATTTAGTGGGTGTAAAAGCAGCTAAAGAGTTAATGAATTTATCTCAAAAAAATGTATTGCGTAGCAAAGTAGAAACGGCTCAAAACGTATCTAAAGCTTATTATGGCGTACTCATAAATAAAGAGCGCATTAAAATTTTAGATAATAATATTGATCGAATAAAAATTTTGAAAGACAATACCACCGCGTTAAACCAAAACGGTTTTGCCGAACAAATTGATGTGCAACGTTTAGAGGTGAGCTACAATAATTTAATGACGGAAAAAGAAAAAACGCTTCGTTTAATGGAAATTAGTAGCCTTATGCTGAAATTTCAAATGGGTTATGAACTTCAAAAACCTATTGAACTTACGGATGATTTAAGCATAATAGAAAATAGTGCAGATGCGCAAAACTTAAATTCAGACAAGGTAGATATTAGCAACCGCCCTGAGTTTATGGCAATGCAATCTCAACAAAAATTAAATGAATTAGATTTAAAACGTTACCGCATGTCTTACCTTCCAACCTTAAGTGGCTATGGTTTAGTGGCAGAACAATTTCAAAAAAGCACGCTAGATTTTAGCAAAAGTAACTGGTTTCCGTTTGCCTATGTAGGTCTTACACTTAACGTGCCCATATTTGACGGCCTACAAAAAAATTGGCGCGTACAGGAAGCAAAAATGACCTTGCTTAAAACGCAAAATAGTTTTAATCAGTTAAAACAATCTATCGATTTAGATATACAAAGCTCCATTGCCAATTACAAAAACGCATTAATTTCTTTGCAAACTCAAAAAAGAAATATTGCACTTGCTAAAAATGTGTACGAAGTAACTAAAAAGAAATACGAACAAGGTATTGGCTCTAGCTTGGATATGAATACAACCGAAAATGATTTACGCACATCAGAAACAAATTATTTTAATTCATTATACGATTTAATTATAGCGAAAATAGATTATCAAAAAGCAACCGGAACATTAATTAAATAAAAAACAGAATTTTAAAAACAACATCTATGAAAAATAAATTTCTATACATTTCAATGGCCGCGCTAATGATGGCTTGTGGAGGAACAGATAAAAAAGCAGAGCTTGAAAAATTAAAAAAAGACAAATCAGAAATTGATTCGAAAATTTCTACACTAGAGGAAGAATTAGCAAAAACTGATACAACCAATAAAGAAAAAGCTACCGAAGTTATTGCGATGGCTTTAACACCACAAACGTTTAAAACATACATCGAAATTCAAGGTAGAATTGATGCAGATGAAAATGTTGCTTTATCAAGCGAAGCGCCTGGCACAATTACCAAAATAAATGTAAAAGTAGGCGATCAGGTTACCAAAGGACAAGTGCTTGCTGAAACAGATGCGCGCGCATACCAACAACAAATGCAAGATTTTCAAACCAATTTAAATTTAGCTAAAGAGGTTTACGACAGACAAAAAAACTTATGGGATCAAAAAATTGGCACAGAAGTTCAATACCTGCAAGCTAAAACCAATAAAGAAAGTTTAGAAAACAAAATGGGTTCGTTGCAGGAACAAATACGCATGAGCAAAATTATTTCTCCAATTAATGGAACAATTGATGGGGTAAATATTAAAGTTGGTCAATCAGTTATGCCAGGTTTAAATGCCATTACAGTAATAAATTTTTCTAACTTAAAAGTAAAAGCTGATGTGGCTGAAAGTTATGCAGCTCGCGTAAAAACGGGTAACGAAGTGCAGGTTTTATTTCCGGATATGCATGATTCAATTGATGCTAAAGTTTCTTACGCCTCTCGTTCAATCAGCAATTTAAGCAGAACATTTGGTGTAGAAGTTAATCTTGATAATACAAAAGAATATCATCCAAATATGGTGGCTAAACTTCGCATAAATGATTTTCAATCGGCAACACCCGAAATTGTTGTACCGGTTAAATTCATACAACGTGGTACAACCGATAATTATGTTTTAGTTGCACAAAACGGTAAAGCCATTAAAAAAATAATTAAAACAAACAGAGAATATAACGGTATGATAGAAGTTACAAGTGGCTTAAGCGCAGGCGATATGCTTATTACCGGCGGATATGATGCGCTTAATGATGGCGATGCTATAACTGTAAAAAAATAAAATAAAAATTTCTTATGATAGATAAATTTAAAGAGTTTAAACCATCCAGTTGGGCAATAGATAACAAAATTACTGTTTATCTAATCACCATCTTTATATGCATTGTGGGTGTAATGACGTATAATTCATTACCTAAAGAAAATTTCCCTGATATAACCGTACCAACGATTTACATTAATACGGTTAACGGTGGTAACTCGCCAACAAATATTGAAAACACCATTACTAAGCCAATAGAAAAAAAACTAAAAGCAATTGCAGGTGTTAAAAAATTTACAAGCACATCGTTACAAGATGTATCTGTAATTGTAGTTGAATTTAATACCAGCGTTAGTGTACAAGATGCTAAAGTAAAAGTTAAAGATGCAGTTGATGATGCGAGGTCTGACTTACCTCAGGAGCTTACGCAAGAGCCGATGATTAAAGAGATTGCTTTTTCTGAGATACCAATTATGTACATAAACATTGCCGGTAACTACGATTTAAAAGAATTGAAACGTCATGCGGAAGATTTACAAGATCGTATTGAAGGCTTAAAAGAAATTAACGAAGTAAAAATTGTTGGTGCGCTTGACAGAGAGATACAAGTCAATATTGATATGTATAAATTACAAGCTGCGCAACTAACGCTTACCGATGTTTCTCGTGCTATTGCCGCAGAAAACTTATCGCTTACAGGGGGTAACGTTCCTTTAAACGGAATGAAACCTACGCTAAGTATTAAAAGCGAATTTAAAGACCCAAAGGAAATTGAAAACATTGTTGTAACATCTGCATCAGGTGCAAAATTATCAATTAAAGATTTTGCTGAAGTAAAAGATGGCTTCTTAGAACAAGAAAGCTATTCAAGTACGAAAGGAAAAAATGTAATTACATTAAACATTATTAAACGATCTGGCGAAAACTTAATTGTAGCATCAGATAAAATTTATAAAATTATTGATGATATGAAACTGCATTCTTTTCCTAAAGGATTAGAAATTACAGTTAGTGGCGATCAAAGTTCTAAAACAAAAGTTACGTTACATGATTTGATAAACACTATCATCATCGGGTTCATTTTAGTAACCGTTGTATTAATGTTTTTTATGGGCGTTACAAACGCGTTATTTGTTGCGCTATCGGTTCCGCTATCAATGTTCATAGCGTTCTTAATTATGCCAAGCATAGGCTTTACCTTTAATATGATTGTATTGTTTGCATTTTTATTAGCGCTTGGTATTGTGGTAGATGACGCCATTGTTGTAATTGAAAACACACACAGACTATTTGATAATGGTAAGCGAGATATTAAAACAGCTGCTAAAATGGCTGCCGGCGAGGTTTTTCTTCCTGTATTATCGGGTACCATTACAACACTTGCACCTTTTATTCCGCTTGCATTTTGGCCTGGTATTATTGGTAAATTTATGTATTACCTGCCCGTTACATTAATTATAGCCTTACTTGCATCGTTGTTTGTGGCATATATTATCAATCCTGTTTTTGCGGTTGATTTTATGAAATCGCATGAAGAAGAATCTAAAGAACATGGTAAAATCACTAAAAAAGCTCGTCTGCAATTAATTGTTTACGGAATTATTATTGCCTTATGTTATGCTACAGGAAAGATTATGGCTGCAAACATTGTGGTGTTTCTTGCTGCATTTTTAGTGTTAAATCGTTTATGGTTATATAAAGCTATCGAATACTGGCAGTTTAAAGCTTGGCCTGCATTTCAACGTGTTTACACAAAAGCGTTGGTGTTTTCTTTAAAACATGCTTGGACGTCGATGTTAATGGTTGTCATAATTTTTATTGGTTCTGTTATGTTTTTCTCAGCACGTAGTCCTAAAGTTGTTTTCTTTCCGCAAGGCGATCCTAACAACGTGTATGTGTATGTAAAATTACCAACCGGAACCGACCCTGCTATTACAAATGCTTTAATGCGTAAGGTTGAAAAGAAAGTATATTCCGTTGTTGGAGAAAATAATGATATTGTAGAATCGATTATTACTAACGTAACCATTGGTACTACCGATCCTGCAGATCAGGATCAAAATAAATATCCTAACCGTGGTAAAATTGCCATCAACTTTGTTGAATTTGAAAAACGACACGGAATTGCTACCAAAGATTATCTTTTAAAATTACAAGATTTGAAATGGGATTTGCCGGGTGCAATTATTACGGTTAATAAAGAACAAAGTGGCCCTCCAACAGCTAAGGCTATTAACATTGAGGTTTCGGGAGATAACTTTGATGATTTAGTAAGCAATGCTGCCGATT
>JBDTJJ010000132.1:0-3193 GCA_039935895.1 Bacteroidia bacterium
CTTTTTAACTACTTTTTTAACCGCAGCTTTTTTAATAATTTTTGCCATATAATTTTAATCGAAACTTTATTTTTACGCAAAGGCGTATCTTGCAAAGATAACATTATTTTTGCCGTTATTATGGATACGCTCTTTATTGGTCAACATATACTTGAGTTAGATACAACCCCATCTACCAATACTTATGCCATAAATTTAATTAAAGAAATTACGGTTTCTGAAGGCACGGTTGTTTTTACCCATAATCAAACCAAAGGGCGCGGACAAGTAGGCAACACCTGGCAGGCTGAAAGTGGCAAAAACCTTACGTTTTCATTAGTTTTGCACCCAAATTTTTTGGCAATAGATAAACAGTTTTATCTCAGTAAAATTACTTCGTTGGCCGTTTTTGGTATGCTGACAGATTTCTTAAATCCAAGCCTTTATGACATAAAAATAAAATGGCCAAATGACATTCTGGTTAACGATAGAAAGATTGCAGGCATTTTAATTGAGAATGTTTTACGCGGTAATTTTCTCCAAAGTTCGGTAGTTGGCGTTGGTATAAACATTAATCAACAAAGTTTTAATAATGTAGATAAACAAGCAACTTCGCTGGGCATTTTGCTTCAACAAGATTTTAATTTAAAAGAAATGCTTCATTCTTTTTGTAAACATTTTGAAGCATGGTATCTTTCTCTCAAACAGAATAACTTCACTAAAATAACTTCCAACTACTTAAACCAACTTTATTTATTAGATGAATTTGCTACTTATCAATCCAACCAAAAAACCTTTGTTGCAAAAATTATGGGCGTACAAGAAAACGGATTGCTTGTACTAAGTACAGCACAATCCGAAGTCTTAAAATTCAATTTTAAAGAGGTTCAGTTAGTAAGGTAATTATCTTCTTCCGCCACCATGCCCGCCACCACTGTGTCCACCACCACCATTATGCCCACTGCCACCGCTGTGTCCACCACCACTCTTACGCACACCAGAATTATTATGTGGCGCTTGTTGTTGCCTTGGTGCAGATTGCTGTTTCGGTATACTTTGCACTTGAGGTTTTGGCGCAGATTGTTGTCTAGGTGTAACTTCTTTTGGTTGCCCCGGATTAAAAGCCTGTTTACCACCCGCTGTTCTTGGTCCCGTTGTAGTTCTTGGTGTATTATTCGGAGCAGTTCCATTTCCGCCTGCTACTTTTCCACCCGTTCTTGGTCCGTGATAAACATTATTAGTTATGTTATTATGTACAATTACAGATTGTTGCCTGTGTCCGTAATAAATAGTTTGCGCAGCAATTATATGGTTTTGATATCCTCTGTGGTAATAACCTCTATACCCATACATATCTCTCCAATATGCGTGGTAATGCATTGGTCTCCAAGGACTCCACCAGTGTGGATAATAACCCCAATACCAAGGCGAATTCCAATAAACATAAGATGGAGTGTACATATATTGTATGCTGGGCCAAGCCCAAACATTTACATAAACTTGTGTAACAGGCGCGCTATTATCTAACGGAGCTGCTTGTTGGGCTTGCTGTTGATCCTGTGGTTCAATTATGTAGTTTTTACCATACAAATCTTCATCGCCTACAATTTGTATATGCGCATTATCTGTACCTTGTTGTTCAATTTCAACAACAGCTAAATCTTGAGATTCGGTTGCTGTAATTGGGTCTTGCAAAACCAACGAGTGTAAACCGTTTTTTCCGTAATCTTTTACTAAAATATAATCCGTCTGACCATCATGATTCAAATCCAAATTATTAACCTTGTTATCAGGTGTGTTTAATTTCTGTTCAAATTCTTCTACACTTTTAGATTCTTTAAAAAGATACAGTACCCCATATAAATTTAAATTATCGCCCGGCAGACCTAACGAATCCGGAGTTTGAGGAGCTTGTGCAAAGCCCGATGCACTTATACTTAGTATAAATAGTGCGGCAAAAAATTTATTAGTGGTTTTCATAATGTTTATAATACACGTAAAACTATGCCAAACTCAATTTTTGTTACGTTAATTAATGTTATTGTTTTTTAATTTATTCAACAAAAAAATCTATCCCATCAAATAAAAAATTAAATTTGGAATGAGATATTTTTCTCCACTAAAAAAGATAATCATGTCAGAACGAAGAGACTTTTTAAAAAAATCAGCTTTATTTTCATTAGGCACACTTGCTTCAACCATTGTTTCGGCCAAGAAATTAGAAACTATAGAAACCTTAAGTAACGAGCATTTTTTAGCAGATGAATTTACGTTACCAGCATTACCCTACGCATACGATGCTTTAGAACCTTTTATAGATAAACAAACTATGGAGTTGCACCATGATAAACACCATCAAGGTTATGTAACTAATTTAAACAAAGCTTTAGTTGGTAAAAAACATCCAACATCTTTAGAAGAAATTTGTAAAGACATTAATCAATATGACATGGCTGTACGCAACAACGCCGGCGGACATTATAACCACTCTTTATTTTGGACTTTGATGAAAGAAAATAAAGACAACAAGCCAAACAACCCCGATGGAAAAATTGCAGAAGCTATTACGGCATCTTTCGGTTCTTTAGATGAATTAAAAAAACAATTTAACGAAGCAGCCACCAAACGCTTTGGTAGTGGTTGGGCTTGGCTTGTGGTCGAAAATAAAAAACTAAAAGTAACCAGCACACCAAACCAAGATAACCCATTAATGCCTGTTGCCGAAGTTAAAGGCACACCTGTTTTAGCGCTTGATGTTTGGGAACACGCTTACTATTTAAAATATCAAAACAAGCGTGCCGATTATATAAATAATTGGTGGAATATTGTTAATTGGTCAAAAGTTAACGAGCTTTACGCCAAAGCATAATTTAAATTTCTATTCTTTTTTTGTGAGAAAATCTATCCCTTTTATTGGCTGGACTTTAGTCATATTTGCCCTATGCAGTATGCCTGGCAAATCTATCCCTAAAGTTAATTGGCTAGAGCTTTTATCGTTTGATAAGTTTGTGCATGCCAGTATTTTTTTTGTAGAAGAGCTTTTGCTTATTCGCGCTTTAATTCATCTTTCGCAAAATAGTTTTTTGTATAAAAATTATAAATGGATTTCTGCCTTGTTTTGTATTGCGTACGGCGGCAGTTTAGAAATTATGCAATACACCATTTTTTCGGAACGTAGTGGCGATGTGCTTGATTTTATTGCAAACTCAACAGG
>JBDTJJ010000133.1:0-5974 GCA_039935895.1 Bacteroidia bacterium
TTTAACAGATTGCTTTTGCATAAAAAAAGTAAATATTATTATTTTTTTTCGATAGTAAAAGTTTCCCAATCACCTGCAGCATCACGGTTTGCGATGAGCACACTTTCCTTGTCGCGATCAGCAGAAATAAATTTCCCACTAGATGCTTTTAAGTTAATTCTTAAAGGCTCGGTTCTAATAATTTCAAATAATTCCCAATCGTATGCAACATCACGGTTTGCACGTATAATATTTCCTTTATTTCTATCATCCGTAATAAATTTGCCTTTAGATGTTTTGATAGCCCATTTTCCGTTGGGTTGTCTCACTTTTTCAAAAATTTCTGCTTTAGCTGCATCAGGCTCCGTAGCTACTAGTGCAGAATCTTTATTTATTACAACATACATATTGTTTGAAGCCTGTAAAGTAATTTTTAAACTTTTAGATTTATCTTCAGAGCAAGCACTTATAAGTAATATCAATGAAATAATAGCTAAGCTGATTTTTGTTTTCATATCTGTTTTTATAAAATTTAAATTATGCGGCAAAAATATTAATTGATTTTTGTTTTCGGCAATTTATTGTAAAATAATTTTTTTGCTGATAAACGAGTTATCTTCATCTTGTATGAAAATAAAATAAATCCCCGTTGGTAAGTGTTTTAGATTTATAGAGTTTTCCTTGTCATTAGTTTCTTTACTATAAACAACTTCACCTAATAAATTAAGTACTTTAATTGTTTTAATGTTTTTTTGCGAGTTGATATTCAATATTCCATTGCTTGGATTGGGATATATTTTTATGCCGTTTTCAGTATTAGCGTTAATACCTGTTGTGCTACCTACATTAACATATAAATTAAACGGACCAACTTTACATAAAGAAGAAGTTTCTGTAACGCTTACATTGCCCGATGTTGTACCAAAATTTACAGTAATTTGATTAGTGCCTTGTCCGCTTGTTATGGTTGCTCCCGCAGGAACCGTCCATGTGTAAGTAGTGCTTGCTATGTTGGTAACGGAATATGTTACACTTGTTTGGTTGACAGATACAGTTTGTAATCCGTTAACAGAAATAGCATTATTATTTAAAATATTAAAAAAGTAAGCTGCCCAAAATGTAGATGAAAAATAAACTTCTAAAGCGTACGTACCTGTTTGTCCGCACTTTTGATAACAATTGCCAGTATCTAACGCAATAGCATGTCCCATGCCCGAAAGAGTATATGTTTCAACCACTTCATTTCCGCTATTATCATTATACGTATTTTTTGTAACATACGGGTTTCCGTTAAAAGAAGTAACCGTAGCATCTGCTGTTTGATCTGCACCGTGCACGTTTGTCCATTGTTTCATAATTTCATTTTCGTTGGCTACATTAACAACAGGATCGGCACTTCCTTGAAAAACGGCTACTTTAGGGTAAGCGCCTGCGTATGAAAATTCATTTCTAACCGAATCTCCCCAAGCAATTGGTGTATTTGTATCTGTTCCGTAAACAATATTTAATGCCTGCGTTGAATTGCTGGCTGCTTTATATGGTGCGCCTGCCATAACAGCGCCTGCTTTAAAAACATCAGGGTAACAAGCTAACATAACCGTTGTCATACAGGCGCCGGCACTTAAACCGGTTGCGAAAATTTGAGTAGTATCAATATTATAATGCACTTTCATATAATCTACCATTTGCTTGATAGAACCTGCTTCTCCTTGGTTTCTGCTTTGATCTCCGGTTAAGAACCAATTAAAGCAAGAACTTGAATTATTTGCTGAGTTTTGTTCTGGATAAACCACAAAAAATTTATGTCGATCAGCTAAGGTATTCCATCCGCTTTGCACAGCTACCATAGTAGCTGTTTGCGTGCAACCGTGCATAACTACCACCAACGGCGCAGAGCCGCTAATGCCTGTTGGCACATAACTATACATATTTAGATTACCCGGGTTTGCGCCAAAACCGGTAACAGTTTGCCAACCTGTTTGTGCATAATTTGTAAATGATATGGCAATAAATAAAATAGCAACTAGTTTTTTTAGCATGGAGTTAATTTACATCAAAAGTAAGATTTTAAAACTAAAAAAGCCGTTACAGAATTTGTAACGGCTTTTAATATAAAAAAGTGCTTGTCTAATGAGTAACCAGTATTTTACCTGTATTAGATTTTCCACTGGCATTATTTACTTTATAAAAATATGCTCCCGGTGCTAAATCACTCACATCAAAACTTACTTTGTGTAAGCTATTAGCAGGTATATTAGTAGTCATAACTTTAACGGTTTGTCCTAATGTATTTATTAACGACAAAGTACAGTTTTGAGCATCGGTATAATTAAAAATAAAATTTAAAGCATCGGTTGCAGGGTTAGGATATACCGCAAAATTGTTTTGTAAATCTATCTTATTAATACCGGTGGTTAAGGTGCCATTATAACGAACAAAGGCTGTATCTGCGCTTGCTTGTATATCGGTAAGATTATCTCCTGCTAAAATGGCAAAAGCTACTTTTACAGAATCTCCAGCTGTTATAGTAAATGGCCCTGTACTAACTACCTGACAAACATCATTACCTACCGCAGTTGAATCTCCCGCTGTTAAACGTGTAGTAGATAAAGTGGTGTATTTATCTGCCTTTGTAAAGCCTGCTGTTGTTGCAATTTTTACACCACCATATCCTGAAGTGATATTATCTATACCGTAACTATTTGCGCCTGCACTGGTTAAAACCTGTACACCTGCAAATTTACCTCCAGCACTTGTTGCGTAGCTATACCCTAATTTTCGAGTAGCATCGTAATTAGATTTATTAGGATTAATGGTACCGTTAATATCAATATCCCAATCGGCAAATAAACCTGCGTATAAGTTAGTCATAGAAGCTGTGCCTGCATTATGAATAATATACTCTACAATTACAAATTTGCTGCTGCCTGGAGTTGACCAAGCGTAGGCATTATGACGAACTAATAGTTTTTGAACTGGTGTTGCGTTTGCATCATTAAACTCACCATTAACATCAAACTCAGATACAATAGAAGGTGTAACTTTATGGGCAGTAACAACCGTTGAAAAATCAACATCAGAAGCACCAGTACTGCTTGTGCCGCGAACGCAATTAGATACAGATGTAGATGATGTACCAATCATTAAACCACCTTCATAAAGTAAGTTATCTCCATTGTAATTAAAACCTAAACCTGCCACCTGCGCATCTTGACTATAACCAAATTTACCTTTGCTGGTAATAGTTGTGTTTACTTGATTAATAGTAATATTTACATAATCTGGATTTAATAAAACCGAGAAAAAGTAGCTTTGTGTATAAGTGCCGTCTGTAATTTTAACCTGAAAAACTACGGTTGTATTAAGGGGTGCATTGCCCACTTTAGATTTAAACGGAGAGGTAACGTTTGATTTTGATGCGTTTGATGCAATAACACCTAAGGGGTATGATGAATTTAAAGCTGTAACATACGTGCCATTTGTAATGGCTGTAATAGTAGATGTTGCAGCACTTGTAGTTGCACTAAGGTAGTTAATAAAACTACCACCAATAAATAAAGTATCACCTTGTGTGTAAGTTAAATCATTATGATCGGTAATGCTATCATTACCAAAAACAACCGATTCGCCCTGGGCAGTTACTGTTGATGTTACGGCAGCAAATAAATCTAAACGTCCACTACCTAATTTGTTTGCATACAATGGGTTACTTGGATAATTATTAAATGTTGTAGCAATTAAACGTTGCCCTGCCTGTAAACCTGTATAAGATGGATATTTAGATAATACCAAGGCTGCGCCGCCTGCTGTTATTGGCGATGCCATAGAGGTACCTTGTAAAAATGTATAAGTTGCGGTTGTTGAACTCGTAGCAGAATAAACTGTATTATAAATTCCTTGAGATAATGTGCCACTAGCAGCGCATGGTCCACCCGGAGTACATGAATCAACTGTATAGTTGTAGTTAGAAAAAGATGCTTTTACATCGCTATAACCGTTTGTTGCTGCAACAGATAAAACATAATTATAACTGGCAGGATATGATAATTCATCTAAACCATCATTACCGGCAGCCGCTACTACTAAAGCATTTTTATTTATAGAAGCATAGTTAATAATTGATTGCTCGTAAGAGCTGCCACCTGCACCACCCCAAGAGCAGTTAATTACTTTAGCACCATGATCGGCTGCATACGTAATACCTTCATAGCCTGTAATAATATAACCTTCGCCACCACTACCACGGGTATCATCATCTGCGGCACATTTTACAGGTAAAAGTTTACATTTAAAACCTACACCTGCCACACCAATACCGTTGTTGGTAACAGCCGATGCACAGCCAGATACGTGAGAGCCATGTAAATTATTACTACCCATAATTTGTGGTGTGTTATCTCCAACAATATTAGCGTAATGTGCTCCTGCCATATCCCATCCGGTAAAGTTATCAACGTAGCCATCATGGTCGTCATCTACCCCGTTAATTGGGTCGGCATAATTATGTTTAAAGTTTGCTTTTAAATCAGGGTGAACTAAATCTGTACCCGAATCAACAATACCAATAACTACATTGGTATCTCCTTGAGTCCCCCCCCCAGCTAAATCCCAAGCACTATATGCATTAATACGACTTAAATAAGGATACTGTTTGGTAGCACTTGAACTTGCATTAGGATCGTTAGGAAGGAATGACAAAACTTTACGTATATAACGCGGCTCTGCATATTCAAACAAACCGGTTGAAAGCATTAAGTTAATAGCTTTTTCAAGCGATATATCTGTTGTGCTGAATTTAATTTCATAAATTAACGATAAATCGGCATAAGCTTGCCCTAAGTGATTTACTTTTTCTTTAGGCGCCGTATGATTAGGATAAATTTTAGCTAATGCGCTAACATTTAAGTAATTTAAAACAGCGGTTAGCTTTTGGTCGTTAATATAACTAACCGAACAATTATTTCTATATTGTTCTTTTACTTTAAAAATAATATGTCCGCCACTATAATTAACTCCATCTTTAAACGAAGGATCTAACCTAAAGGCAACCGGCTTTTGCGCGGCATTTATAGGAATAAGTTTGCCGTTGTGTGCATTGGCATTATACCCGGCTAATAAGCTAAGTGATAAACCAATAGATGTAATTATGTTTTTCATCTTTTATTTGTTTGATTATTTTTTTTAGAGTCTAAATTAATTCTGCTAATTAAGTGAATTATTTTTAGCATTTTTAACTTTATTAAAAATAAGTTTTTTTTCAATTGATTATAACAATCAATCGTTTTTTTAACATAAAAATCAGATTCTTAACCGGAAATATCCTTAAAAGAAGGTAATTCAGGTAAAAAAACAACGGTTTCATTTTGTAATTTCATCACCACATGATTTAATCCGTTAGTGAGCATACAATAAGGAGCGTTTAATGTTATTTGATAACGCGACAACTGATTAATTTCAGCTTGCTTTAAAACAACATCGGCAGCTTTACATTCTATAAGTAATAAAGGATTCAGGTTTTTATCTCGTACTAAAATATCTACACGTTTTGTTGTATTAAAAAGTTTAATTTGTTTCTCTACTTCAATTAAACCAGCCGAGTATTTTTTTTCATCTATTAAAAAATGAATAACATGCTGCCTAACCCACTCTTCGGGCGTTAATAAAAAGTAGGCTTTACGAACGATATCAAAAACCTGGGTTTGATTTTTTTCTTTTCGTAACTTAAGCTTAACTACAGGAAAATTTAATTGACTAAACAATTTCGTATCTTTACTGGCGAAGGTAAAATTTATAATTAAAAAGGTAAAGGTTAATCCTATTAATTTCTTCTTTTTAATTATGACTTCGGAATTTTAAATTATATATATATGAAATAATTATACTCGCAAAAAATTAAAAAGTATAATTATAACATATGACAAATTAAAAAACAATAACCACAACATATGAAATCAAAAGAAGAAATAGTTAATAATTGGTTGCCTCGTTATACCGG
>JBDTJJ010000134.1:0-2961 GCA_039935895.1 Bacteroidia bacterium
GCTTGGTAATTATGGAGTGAATGATAAAAATATTTCGGCAAACAATCCAAAATTTCAGGCGCTTATAAAACACTTAGGCGATTATGCAGAGACTGGTATTCATCCATCTTTTGGTTCAAACGAAAACATACAGCAAGTAAGAATAGAGATTAGTCGCTTGGCAAATATTATGCACCGCAACGTAACAAAAAGCCGGCAACATTTTTTAAAACTTCATTTACCCGAAACCTACAAAAACTTAATCAGTTGTGGTATTCAAGAAGATTATACCATGGGCTTTGCATCAAAAGTAGGTTTTAGAGCCGGCGTTTGTTCTCCTTTTAAATGGTATGATTTAGATGCTGATGAAGAAACATCGCTTACGGTTTATCCGTTTTGTGTGATGGATGGGACGTTGAAAACATATATGAATTTAAATCAGGAACAAGCTATAAAACAATGCACTGAATTAATCAATCAAATTAAAAAAGTAAACGGCACTTGCATAACGCTTTGGCATAACGAAACCCTTAGCAATTGGCGCGATTGGCGCGATTGGCAGCATGTTTATGAAGAAGTGGTGCGTTTAGCTTGCAATGAGAATTAAACCTTCACATCTTAATATGAGTTTTACTTTCTTCTCCCAAAAAAGTAAATTGGTAAACCTGCAAATACAATTAATAAACCATATACAGAAGATTCTATTTTTGATGTGAAACCATAATATAAAATCCAACCGTTAATTAATAAAAACAAAATTGGCGTTACTGGATAGCCCCATGTTTTGTAGCTTAAAGAAGTCTCTGTATTTCTTTTTCTTAAAATAAAAACACCAAATACGGTAAGCGTTGTAAACAGGGTTAAAGTAAAGCCAATCAACTCTAAAACCTGATTAAACTGTGCGGTAAGTATCAAAACAATAGCTATTATCGATTGAAAAATAACAGCTACATAAGGCACATTGTTTTTGTTTTTTGTAGCGAAGAAGTTAAGCGCTTTTACATCAGAACCTATGGCAGAAATAACCCGTGGACCAGCCAATATCATAGCACTGATAGAAGATACCAGCATTAATGAAATAACCATGCTCATTACATTACCCATTTTTGCACCAAAAATGTGTGTGGCACTTATATGACCAATTTCTATTTGTCCTTTTAAATCAGCCACAGGCGTAGAGTATAAAAACAACATATTTAGTAAAACGTATAAAACACTCACTAATAAAGTACCCACTAATAAAGATTTAGGAAGGTTTTTTTGTGGATTTTCAATCTCGCCTGTGATGTAGGCGGCCGCATTCCAACCGCTGTACGAATAAGATACCCAAAACAAAGAGATGGCAAATGCTGCATTAGCAAAAACATCGTTAAATGAATTACTATCTGGCAGAAAAGAAATAACGTGTGTTGGCTTCGCAAAAATAAATCCGCAAATAATAAACAGACTAACAAATACTATTTTAAAGTACGTTGCGTAACGCTGGAAAGCCGCACCCGATTTAATGTTTGTGGCATGAATAGCCGTAATAATCAACACAACTATTAATGCTATTAAAGTTGGATTTACACTTTCAAAAACACTATTTACATATTTACCCAACGCCATAGAAGCCAATGCTACCGGAGCCGCAAAACCTACCGTAGAAGAAACCCAGCCGCTTAAAAAACCAATAACAGGATGATATAATTTTGAAAGATAGTTATACTCGCCACCCGATTGCGGAAACGCTGCGCCTACTTCGCCATATACCAAAGCGCCACACAAAGCCATAATGCCGCCAATAACCCAAAGCAAGACAATGGCGAAGGCGGATTGTATGCCCAACACCTGGAAACCTATGCTGGTAAAAACACCTGTTCCTATCATGTTGGCAACAACAATGGCAACGGCGGTATTAAAACTAATTTTGGGTGCAGACATATTAATCGAACGACTGCGTTGATTGCTGTGATGCCTCTAACATTTGCTGGTATTGTATAGGGGTCAAATCGTTATAATAAAAATTTATTGGATTAATTTTTTGATTGTTTTTAATTACTTCGTAATGCAAGTGGGGTGCGGTACTTAAACCTGTACTACCAACCAAACCAACCAATTCGCCACGTTTAATTTTTTGTCCGGCATGTGCAATAATTTTACTCATGTGTCCGTAAAGTGTTTGATAGCCATAACCGTGGTCAATAACTACATGATTGCCATAACCCTGCAAAGCAGCATCTGCCTGCGCTACAACCCCATCGCCGGTGGCATAAATGGGTGTTCCTTCAGCAGCTGGAAAATCCATACCCGGGTGCATTTCTTGCGTTTTATAAATTGGGTGTGTTCTCCAACCATAACCGCCCGGTTGGTGAATTAAGTTTTTAATATTCATAGGCATAATGGCCGGAATAGAATTCAGCATTTGTTCTTTGTTATGAGCCAGTTTCAATACATCATCAAACGATTTTGACTGAATATACAATTGTTTTAAAAGCACATCAAGCTTTTTAGATGTCTCTTGCATAAGCTCGGTACTTTCAAAACCTTCTAAGCTTTTATAACGATCACTTCCTCCAAAACCCGCTTTGCGTATGCTGTTTGGTATGGGGTCGGCTTCAAAAATAACACGATAAATGTTGTTGTCGCGGTCTTGTAAATCGCCCAAAACAGTTTCGGCCATGTTCATTTTCTGACCCAATAAATCGTATTCCAATTTTAATTTCGAAATCTCACGGTTTAGCTGTTTCTCTTTCGGAGAATCTAAAAACTTATAGGCTAAAAGAATGGTAATTGTAGCAAATACAGTCCCCGTAGCCAAATATGATAAGAATTTCAGTCCACGTTCTTTCCACGTAGTATGAACCTTCTCGTATGTAAGGCTTTTGGTATCAAACTTGTATTTTATTTTACTCATGGTAAAAAAGCAGAACAAAAATAAGAATAAAGGCTAAATTTGCAACAGTAATTTTCCCTTTAATAAGGCACAAAACCTGATAAATA
>JBDTJJ010000135.1:0-7171 GCA_039935895.1 Bacteroidia bacterium
CATCAGAATAATGAAAGAAAGCGGTGCGCACGCTGTAAAATTAGAAGGCGGAAACGAAATTAAAGAATCGATAGAACGTATATTAACAGCGGGTATTCCGGTTATGGGACATTTGGGTTTAACCCCTCAATCTATCTATAAATTTGGAACGTACAATGTTCGTGCAAAAGAAGAAATAGAAGCGCAAGAACTTTTAGAAAACGCACACATTTTACAAAAAACAGGTTGTTTTGCCTTGGTGTTAGAAAAAATTCCGGCAAAATTAGCTAAACAGGTTGCCTCAGAACTTAGCATACCAGTAATTGGTATTGGCGCTGGTAATGGTGTTGACGGACAAGTATTGGTTACACACGATATGATGGGCATGACGCATGAGTTTAATCCTCGTTTTTTACGCAGGTATTTAAGTTTGTACGACGAAATGAAAGGTGCCACTGAGCGTTACATACACGATATAAAAATTAAAGATTTCCCTAACGATAAAGAGCAATATTAAAATGAGCAATCAAGTAAAAGAATTTAACGAATACCGTTCTAAAATGAACGATTTAATACTAAGCAAAGATAACTTGGTTATTAAACGATTGTATAATTTAGACTCAAATACGTATGCCGCAGGCGCACTTGATGTAAAGACAAAAGAATTGCTAGGACTTGTTGCCAGTATGGTTTTGCGTTGCGATGATTGTATTAAGTATCATTTAGAAAAATGTTTTGAAGCCGAAGTAACTACCGAACAATTGTATGAAACATTTGCCGTGGCTAATATTGTTGGTGGCACTATTGTAATACCGCATACACGTCGCGCGGCCGAATACTGGGAAGCTTTGCAAGCCAATTAAATGCAACTGACAGAAGAAAAAATAGAACAAATTATTTTACAAAATATTTTTGAGCTGACGTATAAAAAAATTTCTTCGCCTGATGAAGAGCTTGTTGATAGTGGCATTTTGACTTCCATTACTTTAGCTGAATTGGCCGTTGCTTTAGAAAAAAAATTAGCTGTTAATATTTCTTTTATGGAAATTAATGCAAGCAACTTTAAATCGGTAAATGCTATTAAAAATTTAATTCTAAAAAATCCATCATGATAAAATTAGTCCTTCTTTATGTAATGGCTTTGTTGTATGTAGCGGCAGGTATTTATCATTTTGTAAACCCTAAAATGTATCAACGTATTATGCCAACATATTTACCTTGGCACTTGCCTTTAGTTTACATTAGCGGCGTATGCGAAATTGTTTTCGCATTATTGCTGTTACCCGAAAGCACTCGTCCAATTGGGGCTTGGTTAGTTATAGCATTATTAATTGCCGTATTTCCCGCAAACATCCAGATGGCCGTTACGTATTGGCAAAAACAAAAACCTGCTTTATGGATTGCCATTGCGCGATTGCCGTTGCAATTAGTCTTAATTTATTGGGCGTGGATTTATACTAAAAAGTAAATCATGTTTTTTGATGTAGCCACAAAAACTTTTAAAGAAGAAAGCATTGATGCAACCAAAATTGCGTTTGTTGCTGCTGATAAAAATGTAACGTGGAGCGAATTAAAAATAATTTCTGATAGCATTTGCAAAACACTTGAAAATGCTTCAATTACTAAGGGAAATGCTATTTTAGTTTATGGAGATAAAGGAGCTTTTTTTTTAGCCGCTATACTTTCTTGCTACAGAATGAATTTGTCTTTTATTCCTGTAAATAACTCGTTGCCAAAAAACAGAATAGAAAAAATTATTGCGCAAAGCGAAAGTCAGGCTTTAATTTTGTGTGGAGATTATTGTGATGTGCCAACATTGCCTATTATTATAAAAAGTGATTTTTCTATTTCACTAAACACAAGTTCTCCCCTTTCGGGGGAGAATTTAAGAGGGGGCTGTGCTTACATTCTCTTTACCAGCGGTAGCAGCGGAGAGCCCAAAGGAGTAGTCATTTCGGATGAAAATATAATTTCATTTACAAAATGGTTTGTAAATAAATTTCCTGTAAATAAAGAAACTGTTTTTATAAACCAAGCCAGTTTTTTATTTGATATTTCTTTAGCCGATTTTTTTGGAACGCTACAAACAGGTGGCACTTGCATTTTTAATACCACCGAAATTACAAACCAAACTAATTTATTTTTTGAACGAATAAATAAATACAAAGGCACTTATTGGAATTCTACACCTTCATTTATTACAAAATGCTTTGCCGATAAAAATTTCAATTCGGAAGTTTTGCCAAACATTACACACTTTGTTTTATCGGGAGAAAATTTATCTTCTTCTTTAGTAAAAGAATTAAAACTTCGTTTTCCAAAAGCAATTGTTATTAACGCTTACGGACCAACAGAAGCAACCGTTTTTGCTTCGTTTGCAGAAATTACTGATGAGTTGCTAACTGAAAATACGCTACCTATTTGCACGACAGATGATGAAAACATTTGTATTGAAAACGAAGAAATAATCATAACAGGAAATAATGTAGGCGTTGGCTATTTAAATAATGAAAATCTCACACAACAAAAATTTATTTCTAATGGAAATAAAAAGACGTTTCGCACAGGCGATTTAGTCTTTATAAAAAACGGATACATATATTATGGCGGTAGAAAAGATGAACAAATAAAATTAAACGGCTATCGCATTGAATTAAACGAAATTAAACACGCACTTGAACATATTGATTTTATTGAGCAAGCAGAGTGCCTTCCAATAGTAATTGATAGTAAAGTAAAACGAATTATTGCTTTTGTAAAAGCAAATGAAAATGTTGATGCTTCTTTTTTTAAATATATTTTAGAAAAAGAATTACCCTTGTATATGATTCCTTCCGAAATAATTGTACTAAAAGAATTTCCTTATACGAATAGTTTTAAAATAGATAAACAAAAATTGTTGAATGACTATTTGGAAAAGTAAATTCTACTAAGAAAACTTCTTTTTAAAGGCTCTGTAATAAATTAGTGGAAATACTAACAGCGTTAATATAGTTGCCGTAGTTAAGCCACCTATAATTACAATTGCTAACGGACGACCAGTTTCCGAACCAATACCAGTTGAAAGTGCTGCCGGTAACAAGCCAATAGCTGCCATCAAAGCCGTCATTACAACCGGGCGAATACGCGATTTTACACCATCTCTAATTGCATCATTCATGCTCATCTTAGCATCGAGGTTTTTCTTAAAGACGGATATTAATATTACCCCGTTTTGAATACATATACCAAAAAGCGCAATAAAGCCAATACCCGCAGAGATAGAGAAGTTGGTATGTGTAAGCATCAACGCCCAAATACCACCTATAATAGCGAATGGCACGTTAATTAAAACAAGTCCCGCATCTTTACCATTACCAAATAATACGTACAGAATAATAAAAATCAGCAATAAACTTATTGGCACAACCTGACTTAAACGTTTAGATGCACGGCGTTGATTTTCAAAATCACCACACCATAAAATTGATTGTCCTTTTGGTAATGTTTTAATCGCTTCATTAACTTTTTTCTGTGCTTCGGCAATTGTACTTCCCATATCACGACCGCGAATGGAAAATTTAACTGCGCAAAAACGTTTGTTATCATCACGGAAAATTAATAGTGGGCCGGTAATGGTATAAATTTTGGCAATTTCTTTTAACGGAACTTTTGCACCGTTAATAGTAGGAATCATGATGTTAGAAATTTCGTTTTCAGACTTTCTATATTCTTTATAAAAACGAATACGCACATCAAACTTACGGTTTCCTTCATAAAATTGCGTAGCGGCTTTTCCGCCAATAGCCATTTCAATTACGGCATTACAATCGGTAGTAGTAACACCAAACTGTGCCATTTTTACCTCGTCTAATTCTATTCGTAACTCGGGTTGGCCAATGTTTTTTATTACACCTAAATCTTCGATGCCATCTACAGTTTTAAGTATCTCATAAATTTTATCTGCCTTACCCTCAATGGCAGTAAGTTCATCGCCATATACTTTTACGGCAATAGAACCTTTTACACCTGATACAGCCTCCTCAACATTATCCATAATGGGTTGAGAGAAGTTAAAATCAATGCCTGAAAAAACTTCTAATTTTGCCTGCATTTGATTAATCAATTCTTCTTTGGTAACTTTTCTTTTCCACTGATCTTTTGGAAGTAAATCAACAAAAAACTCTACGTTATAAAAACCTGTAGGGTCGGTTCCATCGTTTGGTCGGCCTGCTTGCGACATCACTTGTTTCACTTCTGGAAATTGCATAAATACACGGCGCATTTTGTTACTAAGTTCAACGCCTTTATCTAACGAAATACTTAATGGAAGATTGGCACGCACATATATTGAACCTTCGTTTAATTGAGGTAAAAATTCTGATCCTAAAAAATTGAAACATAAAAAACCTATAACAACTGCAATTCCTGCAATACCACAGGTTAATCGTTTACGCTTAAATGCTTTGTTAAACATTTTCATAATAACATTGTCGAAGAAATTTACAACTACATTATGTTTTTCTTTTACGTTTTTATTTAATAAGAAACTAGCTAATACCGGAACTAATGTTAATGTAAAAATTAATGCGCCTAATAAAGCAAAACCTAAAGTATAAGCTAAAGGTGAAAACATTTTTCCTTCTACTTTTTCGAAAGAGAAAATAGGTAGTAAACATGTAATGATAATTAATTTTGAGAAAAAAATTGCCTTTCCCATTTCGATACCAGTGCGTTTAATAAGACCAAGTTTGGCCATTTTATTAAAGCGTTCCATGCCTTCTTTATGCGCTTTTGCGTCAAGGACAACAAACAATCCTTCTACCATTACAACGGCTCCGTCAATTATTATCCCGAAGTCAATCGCCCCCATCGAGAGTAAGTTTGCGCTCATACCTTTTAAGTGCAAACAAATAAAGGCAAATAATAAAGCTAACGGAATAATGATGGAAACGATAAGCGTAGTGCGCCAATCAGCCATAAAAAGAAATACAATTACGGTAACAAAAATAATTCCTTCAATTAAATTATGTATTACAGTATGTGTACAAAAATTAATTAAATTTTCGCGATTATAGAATGTATTTATACGTACATCTCCGGTTAAAATTTTATCATTTAGCTCTTCAATTTTAGAATTTACAGCGGTAATAACCTGGCTAGGATTTTCTCCTTTACGCATTACAATAATACCTTCCACCACGTTATCGGCAGAATCTCTACCAACTTGACCAAGGCGGGGTAATGAACTTTCTTTAACTGTTGCTAAGTTTTTTACAAGTACCGGAATACCTTGATTGTAATCAACAATAATATTTTCTATATCGGCAATGGAGGTTAATAAACCAATACCACGCACAACATACGCCTGGCTGTTTTTTTCGATGATATCACCACCTACGTTAATGTTGCTTTTTGAAACCGCTTGGTAAACTTCAAGAGGCGTTAAATCGTATTTGGTAAGCAAGGTTGGACGAACACTAATTTCATACGTCTTAACTTCTCCCCCAAAACTTACCACATCAGCAACACCCGGAACTGATTTTAGATTACGTTCAATAACCCAATCTTGTATGGTTTTAATTTGACGAGTGCCAAGTGTTTTACTGTTTACCGTGTAACGAAAAATCTCGCCCGTTGGTCCGTATGGCGGCTGAATATCAGCATTTACATTATCAGGCAAATCAATGCCACGTAATAAGTTATTTACTTGCTGACGAGCAAAAGCATCATCTACATCATCATCAAAAATTACTTTTACAACCGATAAACCAAACAGTGTTGTTGAACGTAAAGAAGTTTTTTTCTGAGTAGGGTTTAATGCAATTTCAATAGGAATAGTTACGAATTTTTCTACCTCTTCGGCACTTCTGCCCGGCCATTGCGTAATAATGGTAATTTGTGTGTTGGTTACATCTGGAAACGCTTCCATTGGGGTATTACGATAAGAAATAACTCCTACAATAACGGCAATAAGTGTTGCCACCATTACAAAGGCTTTATTCTTTAACGAAAACGTAATAATATTTACAACTAGTTTTTGCATCTGCCTTTTTAGTTGTTAGTTAACGCATTGTAAATTAATAATTGATTTGCTGTTACTACCTTATCGCCTTCTGCTAAACCGCTGCGCACATAGGCTTTAGCGCCAATAGTTTTATATAGATCTATTTTTTTTACCGTAAAATTATTACCTCCGCCATATATCAATACATAATTATTTGAGTTATCAAATACAATGGCGTTTGATGAGATAGTAATCATACTTTCGGCTTCTGCATAATTAACAACTACATTGGCGTACATTTCTGGTTTTAATAAATAATCTGGGTTATTAAGTTTTACCCTAATTTTCATTACACGCGTTTGCGGATCAAGTACATTATAAACTTTATCAATAGTGGCTTTATAAATTTTATCAGGGTAAGCAATTGTAGTTACAAAAACCGTATCCTTTTCTTTTACTTTATCAATATCTGTTTCATATACGTTGGCAAGCACCCACACATCGGTTAGTTGAGAAACCGTAAACATACTTAGTGCATTATCGGCACGTATTTGCATATCCTTATTAATATTTTTTTCAATAATGAAACCTGCAATGGGTGCTTTTACCAAGTATTCACTTTCGTTGCTAATGCTGTATATTTTTTGTAGTTCTTGAGATTTGTTTAAATCAGCCTGCGCTCTGTTTAGATCTTGTTTAGCCGATAAATAATCGCGTTCGCTCATAAGTTTAGATGCGTACATATCTTCGGCAACTTGTGCACTTTTTTTTGCAATATCATAATTTGATTTTGCATCGATAAATTGTTTTTGATAATCAGCTACATCACCACTTCTAATAACTGCCATTACTTGATCTTTCTCCACATAATCGCCAACTTCAACGCTTACACTTTTCACAACGCCACCAACAAAAGGAAATACTTCTATTTGTTTGTTTTGATCGGCAATAACTTTACCGGTTAACCTAAGTTCATTACGCACTTGGGTTTTATGCGCAATACCAACCGTCATGCTTTTTATAAGCGAATCAGAAATAACAACAGGACCATCTACTTTTTGTTCTTTTTTTTCTGAACAAAAAGTGAGGGTTAAACTTAAAACAATCAGTAAGCCAATGCTTAAAACTGTTTTTATTTTATTTTTTAAATACATCTTTTCCTACGTTAAAATTAAGTTCTTCAAAAGCAGTAAGTCGTTGACTTTT
>JBDTJJ010000136.1:0-12132 GCA_039935895.1 Bacteroidia bacterium
GGTGTTGGTTTTATAAACTTAAATGTACGCGCGCCATTCTTAGGAGATTTTAATTACTCGGCAGCAACGCTTACCGCAGTAAACAAAACTTATTTTGGTAAAATTGGGTTACATACACGTGTATTTGTGCAGTACGGAATGGGTACAAACGTCCCAAGCGAATCTATGCTCTATGCCGCAGGTGCTAACCCCGAAGATATGATGGATAGTAAATACACGCGTGCCATGGGGATTTTTCAACCATTTAGTTTTGGAGATAAAACCACTAATGCAAATTTTGCCGCAGGTGGAGGATTAAACTTACGTGGCTACATGGGTTATTTATTGCCAACGGTTGATGCTAATGGAAACTATCATTACAACTATAAAGGCACAAGTGGCGCAGCTATTAATGCGGAGTTAGATTTTAGTAAATATTTTTCTTTCATTGCAAAAGCAACTAAACATACTGTAGCTTTTGGAGCATATTTGTTTGGCGATGCCGGTGTAATAAATTCAAATAATGTTGGTCAAACATTTTCTTTGTCAGATGTTATGGCTGATGCCGGTGTGGGTTCAACTTTAACGATACAAAAATGGGGTAAACTACAAACTGTAAAACCATTGACTATCCGTGCCGATTTTCCTTTTTTGGTTAATCGTTTGCCGTATGTTGAAAGTAATTACTTTGGCTTTCGCTGTATGATTGGAATTAGCCGCGCATTTTAATTCTAAAAAATTTACGCTGATAACACAGATTAATTAGGATTTTAAATGATGTTGTTGGCAAACGAAACAACCTTTTTAAACGAAAAATTAAATCATATTAAATCTGTATTATCTGCGTTCTAATATTTAAGAAAGCGCTTTAACACAAGCATTCCAAACTACTTCGTTTGGCGGTGGGGCAATAATTTCAATTTTTTCTTTAGTAACCGGATGCTCGAAATTTAATTTTCGTGCATGTAAATGTATCGAAGCATCTTCGTTAGTTCGTTTAAAACCATATTTTACATCGCCTTTAATCGGACAACCCATGGTAGATAATTGCACACGTATTTGATGATGCCTACCAGTTGTAGGATTAATTTCTAATAGAAAAAAGTTGTTTGTAGCTGCAATAATTTTATAATCTAATTCGGCTTTTAAAGCAGATTTATTTTCGGCAGAATATGCTTTTGAACGATTATTTTTTTCGTCCTTTATTAAATAATTAACCAATGTTCCGCTGTCATGTGGTGGTTTGTTTTTTACCACAGCCCAGTACGTTTTTTGTATTTCTCGCATTCGGAACAACTCATTCATGCGAGTAAGCGCTTTACTTGTTTTAGCAAATATCACCACGCCACTAACAGGTCTGTCAATACGATGAATAACACCCGCAAACACATTACCCGGCTTATTATATTTTTCTTTTAAAAATGTTTTTACTTTTTCAGAAAGAGGTTCATCACCGGTTTTATCGCCTTGTACAATCTGACTCGGTTTTTTGTTAATGGCAATTAAATGATTGTCTTCGTATAAAACTTCTACTTCCATCATACAAAGGTAATTTAAAAAGGGTTCAAACTAATCAATAGTGGCACTTAAACCTTTGCCTAAAAGAGTTTCGCACATGGGTTTTAAGTCGATAAAACTTCCTTTTTTAATGCCACATTTTCCATTAAAATGTACAATATGTGCACATTGTTCTGCCTGCAATGGGTTGTGGCTACAAACATCTACAAGGGTTTCAATCACAAAATCAAAACTATTTACATCATCGTTATGTAAAACCAAATCGCGCAATTGCTCAACCTTTCTTTTGGCTTTTGGTTTTTCAAGTGTTTCGGTATCCATTTCAAATGTTTTAGCAAAGATAAAAAGTCTGTCTTAATCTTCAATTAAAAAACTTTAAAACTATCTTTGTATTATGCAAAACAAAAAAATATGGCACGGCAATCCAACCTTACAAGAGTTTGATTGGATGAATACAGGCAACATTGGCGAAGTATTAAATATAAAATTTGAAGAAATTGGCGATGATTATTTAATAGCCACCATGCCAGTTGATAAACGAACTGTGCAACCTTTTGGAATTTTGCATGGAGGTGCATCGGTTGTGTTAGCTGAAACATTGGGCAGCGTTGCATCGTTACTTTGCGTGGATAGAGAAACGTTTATTGGTGTAGGTTTAGAGATAAATGCAAACCACGTAAAAGCAGTTGCATCGGGCAGAGTAAAAGGTATTTGCAAGCCTTTACACATTGGCGGCAGAACGCATGTGTGGGATATAAAAATTTATAATGATAAAGATGAATTGGTTTGCGTAAGCCGATTTACTTGTGCCATAGTCGCTAAAAATAAATTACCAATTAATAAATAATTTGTTGAAGGTTTTCAGGTTTCTACTAATTGCAGTGTTTGGTTTGTTTTTAACCATACATGTAGTATTTACGTTAGTGTACACATTACCTGATACTATCATTTCTTCTTCGCTTAAACAAAAATCGAGTGTTTATATAAATCCTTTGTTTAATCAGGGTTGGGCTTTGTTTGCACCAACTCCGCAAGTAAATAAAAAAGTTTATGTGAGTTATTTACAAGATAATAACGAATGGAGTGTATGGCAAGATCCATTTAAAAAGTATTTAGCAAAACACCAATTACACCGATTTACCACCAACGGAAAAATTGTTTTAATGGAAAGCAGCACCTTGCATTATTTATATTTTGAAAACGAAGAATTATTTAAAACTGAAAACGTTTTTGAAGGAGATACGACTTCCGGATATTATAAAGTATTGAAACGTGAAATTACCCAAGAGCTTTTGCGAGAGAAAAAACCTGCTCAACAAGTGAAACTGCTAGTGCAATATAACGATGCCAATTGTGATAATAAACAAACTCATTACATCTATTATTCAAATTGAATTTAGCAAGTAACATATATAATTTAACTCAACCTTCGCAAAAAGTAACGCGGACTACCCTTTTGCGCAAGCTTTTGTTTGGGTATATTATTTTAAGTTTCTTTCAGTTAATTCCTTTAATCGACACACTTTATAATCCGCAACAATCTTTAATTGCTACACAAAGTTTACATCAGTTTACAGTAACAACCTGCGTTAATTTACTTTCGGTTGATGCGTTTAAAAATTATTATTTAGTTTTTATTGCCGTACAAGTGATTGCTGCTTTTGTAGGATTAATGGGCTTTTTCCCAAGAATAATGACGTTTATTGTTTTTTTTGTAACGCTTAATTTGCAAAATAGAATTTACTCAACACTTACTGGCGGAGATTATTTGCTTTGTTTAATGCTGTTTTATTTATCGTTTATTTCTGATGGAAGAAAATCAAAAAATAAGTATGTGCAAGAAATTACGAATGTATCCGATCATACATTTATTTTATTGTGTCAGCTGCAATTAGTTATTGTATATGCTGTTTCGGCAATTTATAAATGGCAAAGTGTGGAATGGACACAGGGAATTGCCCTGCAAAAAATTTTATTAATTAATGAATATTCTATTCCGTATTTGCAAAACATGGTTTGTGAATTTCCAGTAGTTTTTAAACTTTTTACGTGGATGGCGCTTTTATATCAAACGCTTTTTCCTGTATTAATCTTTTCAAAAAGATTAAAAAAATACGTAATTATTACAGGAATTATTTTTCACTTATTTATAGCCATTGCTATGGGCTTATTTAATTTTAGCTTAGTAATGATTTGTTGCTACGCTCTGTTTTATGATGTGAAATTAAAACAAGAAGAAGAACATCACCATCATTAACTAAGCAAACAAAGCGCGTAATTCTTGCGCTTCATGCGGTTTCATTTTTCCGGCTAAAATTAAAGCTAATTGCTTGCGACGTAAAGCGCCATCAAAACGATCTATTTCTTCTTTTGTTTCCGGAATTAATTCTGGTACAGGCAATGGCGAACCATTTTGATCGATAGCTACAAATGTATAGATAGCTTCGTTGCATTTACGACGTTTACCGGTAACTAAATCTTCTACAAACACATCAATAAAAACTTCCATACTTGAGTTAAACGAACGAGAAACTTTTGCCTCCAACGTAACAACACTACCTAATTTTATTGGTTCTTTAAAAGAAACGTTGTTTACCGTTGCGGTTACTACAACTCGGTTAGAGTGGCGTTGTGCTGAAATTGCAGCAGCAGTATCCATCCATTCTAGTAATCTTCCACCAAAAAAATTACCTAAAGCATTTGTGTCGTTAGGCAAAATATGCTGTGTGCTTATCGTAAGCGATTCGCTTGCGCGTTTTGGGTTTAAACTCATATTTTGTTTTTGCTTTTAAAATTAATGTAATATGGTATTCGCTTAAAGGCTCGGGTCATTTTTTTATAATTAAATTTTTAGGGTAACAAATAAAATACTTTTTAACTGTTTTTGATAAGGCTTCCACATTAAGCTGGTCGCTGGCTTCGGCAATATCAAGCATGCTTCCGTCTTTCATTAAAATATTAATTTTTACATTTCCGGTTTTATATGCGCTATTTTCAATCTCACCCGAAACCACAAAATAATGTGCATCGGCAGCATTAATATTTAAAACAGAAATTGCTTTTTCTATCAATTCTTGTTTGTGAGATTCTTGAATTTTTTCTTTTGTCAATTCAATTTTAAAAAGTTTTCTATTCACTAAATTCTCGCAAAGCGTAGAAAGAATTTTGTCTTCATGTTGCGCCCAAACTTTTACAGCCGAAAAAATATCGTAATCATCCAGCAACGCAAACGTATCTAAAAGTGTAGCATCGACACTAAAATCTTTTTTAGAAAAATTATTTTTTAAGAAAATAGAAAGCGCCGGAGTAGCAAATAAATCAACCTCTTTGGCAGCTAATTCTTTTGCACGTTTTAAAATATTGACCAACATGTTTTCAGCCGAAACGACCGTTTTATGCAGATAAACTTGCCAATACATTAATCGACGAGCAATGATAAATTTTTCGATCGAATAAATTCCTTTCTCTTCAATAACTAATTCATCGTTTTTTACATTCAACATTTTAATGATACGATCACTACTGATAACACCTTCGGAAACGCCTGTAAAAAAGCTATCTCTCCTGAGGTAATCAAGCCTATCCATATCCAATTGAGAACTTACCAGTTGATGTAAAAACTTTTTAGAATACTCGTTATTAAATATTTTTATCGCTAACGTTAACTTGCCATTATATTGCTCATTTAAACGTTGCATAAGCAAAGCCGAAATATCTTCGTGGTTAATGCCTTGCACAATGGCGTGTTCAAGCGCGTGCGAAAACGGACCATGTCCAATATCGTGCAATAAAATTGCAATGGTAACAGCTTGTATTTCTTCTGGCGTAATTTCAATTTGCTTAGATTGTAATACATTCAAAGCCTCCGTCATTAAATACATAGCGCCAATAGCGTGATGAAACCTGGTGTGAAGCGCACCTGGATAAACTAAATTAGTTAAGCCTAATTGTTTAATGCGGCGCAAACGCTGAAAATATGGGTGGTTTATAAGCTCATAAATAAAATCATCGGGCAGGGTAACAAAGCCATAAATAGGATCGTTAATAATTTTACGTTTATTGGTTTGTTGGTTCATAAAAGTGCGCCTCCAAATATACGATGGATTTTTGATTGACTTTGAAATAATAGGTTAGATGTATTGAAGCAATTACTTTTTAGAATACCCGTAACCATACCCATAGCCGCCACCGTAGCCATAACCATATCCTGTACGACCATATTTAGCATAGTAATACACTTTATTTTGTGGTCTAACACCATTAAGTATGTATGCAAAGTGTTTTACTTTATTTGTTTCGGTTAGTTCATCTACAAAATGCAAAATTTGTTTGTTGGCGTTTTTGGTGTTAAGTACAAATAAAGAAATATCAGCATATTGCATCATGTAAATAGAGTCGCTTATTAAACCTGCCGGCGGCGTATCGATAATGGTGTAATCGTAGTTTGCTTTTCCGTATTCAAAAATTTGTTTCAATTCGTTTGACAAAATCATTTCTGATGGATTAGGGGGAATTGGTCCAGATAACAACACATCTAAATTTTCTATCTTGGTTTTTCTAATACATTCTGGTATTGTATGTTGACCAACAACAATGGTGCTTATACCTTTTTCCGCAGTCATTTCAAGTGCTTTTTGCACACGTGGTTTGTGTAAATCAAGCTCTAACAATAAAACTTTTTTACCGCCTTTTGCCAGCATAGTGGCTAAATTTATAGAGCAAAATGTCTTTCCCTCGCCTGGTGCATTTGATGTAAATAAAATAATTTTAGAGCCCGGCGTGGTGTTTAAATATTGAAGATTTGTTCGCAGTGTTCTGAAGTTTTCTGCGATGGCTGATTTTGGGTCTTCATCAACAATAATACCTATTGGCGATAAGTTTTTTACCTGCATTAAATCTCCCAAAACAGGGGCGTTTGTCATTTCTTTTAGTTCGATAACATTTTGTATGGTTGTAAAAAAGAAAACCCGAAGTAAAATAATTAAAACACTTAATATAGCCCCAATAAAGACATAAGTTAAAATTATTTTCTTTTTATCAGGACTAACTTTCCCTGTTGGACGAGGACTTTCAATAACTTTTGTTTCGGCAATAATAGATGCACGGGCAATGTAGGTGTTAGCTCTTTTTTGTAATAAAAAGTTATACAATCCTTCGTTAACACTTAAATTACGCTGTATGCCTAATAAATCGCGTTGTTTTTGTGGAATGGTTTTAATGCTGCCTATGTAAGTATTAATTTCTGCGCTAATATTTTCTATAACTCGTTTAAGTGCATTGCGCGCGTTATTTATATAGACTAATAAATCTTGCTTGGTTTTTTTGATATTACTTTCTAACTGAGAGACTGCGTAATTTTTTTCTTTAGAAGTATTACGCATTTCATTTAAGCGAGTTTGTAAACCGTACAATTCGCCGGCAGATTTTACTAAAAATGCATCTGTACCATTTACAAAGGCCGATGGTGGTAAAAACTGAGGATCTTTATCTTCAATAATATATTTTTCCAAATCGTTTAAGCCTTCAATTTGCAAACTTAATTGTGTTCGTTGGTTATCATAGCTACTTAATTTACCAAAGTAATCGCTTTCCTCATGATTTAAATCAAGTATGTTTTTGTTTGATTTGTAAATTTGCATGGTATCTTCAAAATATTTTAGCTGAGCAGATACTTCTATCATTTGTTTATCAATATATTGAAGGGTACGTTCATTTAAACTAAATCTGCTTTGTAGTGAATTATCTATATATAACTTAGAAAGTGTATCTAAAAAAAGTTTAGCCCTGGCTACTAAATTATCTTCTACAGATAGTTTTAAAATATTAGTGAAATCGGGGTTTTCTACTTTTAAACGTCCTTGAAAACTATAAACTAAAGATTCTAAAGAATGTATTCTAAATTCGTATTGTATTTTCTTTCTTTCTTCAAGACCAACTGTAGTCATTGCATCTGTAGCAATTAATAAATCATAATTAACGGTAATTAATTCTTTTCCAAAAAATCCTTGTTGTTTAATTTCTTTGTCGCCTTCTTTATATGAGAGCTCGTATGCCTTGTCGCTTAAAATTTTAAACGAAATAGGTTGCTCGTAAAAACCTGCGTTTAGTGAGTTTACTGTAACAATAAAAGGCATGCCATCAAACTCTTCTTTGGTACGTACCCGGCCAACAATGTAGTAAGACACCTGAATTCTTGACCGTACTTTATTAACTACTTTTTCAATTAAATCATAAGAAGTAATTACGCGTGTTTCGTTTGCATTATCAACGTAAGAGGCGCTTAAACCACCATAAAAATTATCTTCGCTAACAACACTCGATTTATTAAACTGATCATTATTTTTTAATAAAAGTTGCGTACTAACCTGATAGGTTTCAAACTCGCGGTAAGCAATAAAATAACCAATTAAATAAAAAATGGCTACTAAAACTATGGGTAAATACCAATTTTGTACAAGGGTGCGCCAAATAACTTTTAAATCATCAAATCGTAAAACCGATGTATTTTCTTTTTTTGCCAAAATGTAATAGGTTTATAGGGCGAAATTACATTTTATTTGCAATTTTAACGCTGTATTCGTTTTATTTCCTATTTTAGCACTTTAATTACCATTTAATAAAATGAAAACTTCTATAAAAACACTTTTTACAGGTTTATTTTTGTTTGCCACTAGCATAAGTTACGCGAAAGTAGGAGCTCCTCCTCCTCCTCCGGGTGGCGGTGGCGCACCTTGTTGGCCTCCTCCATGTATGCCTATTGATAATGGTGTGGTATTTTTAATTGCCGTTGCTGCATTATACGGTGGTAAAAAACTATACGATTTTCAGAAGAAAGCGCAAGCTTAACATTTAGCATTTAATCTTTTTTATTAAAAAAATTCTGGCTTATCAACAGAGCCGTGTTTTTGTTATCTTCGCCTTTCTAAAATTTTAAAAAATGAACAATTCTAATAAACAAGATGCGCTCGATTATCACTCTCAAGGTCGCCCGGGTAAAATAGAAGTTGTACCCACCAAACCATATTCAACCCAGCGAGACCTAACACTAGCCTACTCTCCAGGTGTGGCAGAGCCTTGTTTGGAAATAGAGAAAAATCCGGAAGACGCTTACAAATACACCGCTAAAGGAAATTTAGTAGCTGTAATTTCTAACGGAACTGCCGTACTTGGCTTAGGCGATATTGGCGCTTTAGCAGGTAAGCCTGTAATGGAGGGTAAAGGATTGTTATTTAAAATCTTTGCCGATATTGATGTTTTCGATATTGAAGTCGATACAAAAAACGTAGATGAATTTGTAAATACGGTAAAAAATATTGCCTGTACTTTTGGTGGAATTAACTTAGAAGACATTAAATCTCCTGAGTGTTTTGAAATCGAACGTCGTTTAAAAGCCGAATTAAACATTCCGCTTATGCACGATGATCAGCATGGTACTGCCATCATTTCCTCTGCAGGATTAATGAATGCGGTTGAAATTTCGGGTAAAAAATTAAGCGAAGTAAAACTAGTTATTAATGGTGCCGGCGCATCTGCTATTTCTTGTGCTAAATTGTATATTTCTGTCGGCGTTAAAAAAGAAAATATTTTAATGTACGATAGCAAAGGTGCATTAACGGTTGATAGAAACGACCTTGACGAACACAAAACCTTCTTCGCATCAACTCGCAAAGGCGTTGATAAGTTGGTAGATGGAATGAAAGGTGCCGATGTTTTTGTTGGTTTATCTAAAGGAAATATTTTAAATAAAGAAATGGTGCAAAGCATGGCGCCAAATTGCATTGTGTTTGCGCTTGCTAATCCAAACCCAGAAATTTCTTATGAAGATGCTATTGCTGCTCGTCCAGATATTATTGTGGCAACAGGCCGTAGCGATAATCCAAATCAGGTAAATAACGTATTAGGTTTTCCTTTCATTTTCCGTGGTGCGCTTGATGTGCGTGCAAATTGTATTAACGAAGAAATGAAACTGGCCGCCGTTAAAGCCATTGCCGATTTAGCTAAAGAAGCCGTACCAGATTATGTAAATTTAGCTTACGGCGCAAAAAATTTAAGTTTCGGATCAGATTATATCATTCCAAAACCAATAGATAATCGTTTAATTTCAACCGTTTCTCCTGCTGTGGCAAAGGCCGCTATGGATTCGGGTGTGGCGGCACACAAAATTACCGATTGGGAAGCGTATAAATTAGAACTTGATAACCGTTTAGGAAAAGATAACCGTTTAATACGTTCGTTGGTTAATAAAGCCAAAGCAAACCCTAAGCGCGTTGTTTTTGGTGAGGCAAATACCTACAAAATTTTGAAAGCTGCACAAATGGTTCGCGATGAGGGTATTGCAAAGCCAATTTTACTGGGCAATAAAGAAAAAATTAATGCACTAATAGTAGAGAACAATTTAGATTTACACGATATTCAAATTATTGATCCGTTTGATAAAGAAAATGAAACTTTAAGAAATAATTATGCCGATTTGCTTTTTGAAAAACGTAAGCGTAAAGGATTAACGTTATACGAATGCCGTCGCAAAATGACCGAAAGAAACTATTTTGGTGCCATGATGGTTGAAACAGGCGCGGCAGATGCTTTTATTTCGGGGTTGACAAGAAAATATTCTGCCCCGGTTATTCCGGCTATTCAAATTATTGGTGTGGAAGAAGGTCATTCTCGCTTAGCAGGCTTATATATTATTAATACAAAACGTGGGCCATTCTTTTTTGCAGATTGCACCATGAATGTTGACCCAACTGCCGAAGAATTAGTTGATATTACCACGCTTACAGCCAAAACGGTTAAACAATTTAATATTACACCGCGCATTGCTATGTTATCTTACACCAACTTTGGTTCTAGCGAAGGAGATGTGCCTAATAAAATGCAAAAAGCAGTTAAAATTTTACATAAAGATTATCCAGGGCTTATTGTTGACGGAGATTTACAGGCAAATTTTGCCCTAAATAACGAATTGTTAAAAGAAGAGTTTTCTTTCTCGGCCTTAGCAGATAAAGATGTAAATACATTAATATTTCCAAATCTTTCGTCGGCAAACATTGCTTATAAATTAATGCAAGAATTAGGTGGTGCCGAAGCAATTGGTCCTATTTTAATGGGATTAAAAAAACCTGTACACGTGTTGCAATTAGGAAGTTCGGTTAGAGAAATTGTAAACATGGTAACCATTGCTGTGGTTGATGCACAAAATAAAAAATAGTTGCTTGTTTAGCGAAAAACCGTCGAAAAATGCAATTAAATAGCCAAAAACTGACAAAAAACATAGATTTATCATTAAATGATTGATTTTATAAAAGGAAAAATTTCAGAGAAAAACCCCGCATTTATTGTGCTCGAAGCTGGCAATATTGGCTATGCACTTAATATTTCCATAAGCACCTATACCAAATTAGCCGATTCTACCGAATGCAAGCTATATGTAGAACAGGTATTTGTACGAGATGATAACCCTAAGCATTACGGTTTTTTTGATGTGGACGAGCGAGATATTTTTCGCAAAGTTATTTCCGTTTCTGGGGTAGGTGGCAGCAGCGCCATGTTAATGCTATCTTCCTTATCGGCGGCAGAAATTGCAGGTGCCGTAAACACAGCTAATGTAGCCCTTTTAAAAAGCATAAAAGGCATTGGCGAAAAGACTGCGCAACGCATTGTTGTCGATTTAAAAGGCAAACTTGGCAAGCACGAAGGAGGTATTTCACAAATTTTAACTACATCATACAATAAAAACCGCGACGAGGCGTTACTCGCACTTGTAGCATTGGGGTTTGCCCGCAATATGGCCGAAAAAGCCATAGAAAAGGCCATTAAACAACAAGGAGTTACAACAGAAACAATAGAAATATTAATTAAAGCCGCATTGAAGAATTTGTAACGAGTGTACGCTGTTCTTAAAAATACACTAATTGCCGGAGCGGCAGCAGCATTGTTTTCGGTTATTACTCTCTCTGGGAGTAAAAACAGCCGTTTATTGCCCGAAAAAGAAGGAAAATTTGCAATAAACCCATTTATTTCTGCTTTTGTAAGCGACACCCCTCCTCCGATAAATAACAGCGATTTGCATTATCCGGTGCAAGAAAATGGTTATGGCGAACCCGTTTATAATACAAAAGCACCGCTTCAGTTAAACAATCCTTCTAACATAAAAACCACTACTACCTATAACCCGCAGGATAGCAGCTTTACTTTTTCGCAAAAAATGGGTAGTTTAGATTATCGTACGCCGACGTACATGACCGATCAGGAGTACAAAGATTATCAATTTAGGCAACAGGTTAAAGGCTATTGGAAATCGCGCACGCAGGCAGATTCTAAGAGTGATCCTACCAAAAAACGACTTATTCCGCAATTAAAAGTGGGTGGTGAGTTATTCGATCGTTTATTTGGTGGAAATACCGTTGATATTCGTCCTACGGGAAGCGCCGAGCTTTTATTTGGTGTAATTACTAACAGAAACGAAAATCCGGCAATTCCTCAAAAACAACGAAAAATATCAAATTTCGACTTTAATATGAAGATTCAGTTGAATATTGTGGGAAAAATAGGCGAAAAACTGAAATTAACCACCAATTACAATACCGAGGCTTCCTTCGATTTTGAAAATCAGGTAAAAATTCAATACGCAGGTAC
>JBDTJJ010000137.1:0-4242 GCA_039935895.1 Bacteroidia bacterium
ATGACACGCGTTGGTAGCCCAACTGGTTTAGGTAGATAATAACCTTGTTAATAACAATATAGGAAGCCCTGAGTTTATAGCTCGGGGCTTTTTTATTTTAAGGGTCTAATAAATACTTATGATTTCATTGTACGATAAATTTATTTCTTGTAATCAAAACATTACAACCGATACACGCAAAATAACCAAAGGCTGCATTTTCTTTGCTTTAAAAGGAGATAAATATGATGGCAATATATTTGCGGAAGAAGCTCTTGAACAAGGTGCAGCTTATGCCGTTATCGATAATAAAACACTTGTCAAAAATGATAAATATATTTTAGTTGATGATGTTTTAACAACGCTTCAGCAATTAGCCAACTACCATCGTAAACAAATAAACATACCTGTTATTGGCATTACTGGCAGCAACGGAAAAACAACTACTAAAGAATTGGTACACGCTGTTCTTTCAAAAAAATATAATACCCAATACACGCAGGGCAATTTAAATAATCATATAGGTGTGCCACTTACCTTACTGACTATAACAACTGAACACCAAATGGCAGTTATAGAAATGGGTGCAAATCATCAACAAGAAATTGATATGCTTTGCCGCATTGCCGAACCTAATTTTGGTATTATTACCAACATTGGTAAAGCGCATTTAGAAGGTTTTGGTGGAATTGAAGGCGTAAAAAAAGGTAAAAGCGAATTATATAAATATTTAAAAGAAGTAAACGGCACCATTTTTTTGCACGGAGATGATGCTGTATTAGCTGATCTTTCTAAAGAAAACAACAAAGTAACTTACGGTACAAACAAATTGTACGATGTGGTTGGAAAATGCAATAAAACCAGTCTGTTTGTAGAATTGGCATGGCGCACGCGCTACAAAGCCACCGAGGTTAAAACTGCCCATTTTATTAAAACAAATTTGGTTGGTATTTATAATTATAACAACGCTTTATGCGCAGCTTGTATTGGCAATTATTTTAAAATAGAAGATGATTTAATTAACGAGGCCTTACAAAATTATACACCAACCAACAACCGTTCTCAATTACAAAAGACAGAAAATAATAGCTTAATTTTAGATTACTACAACGCAAACCCAAGCAGTATGCAAGCAGCTATTGAGAATTTTTACAATATGAATGCTGAACATAAAATGTTGGTGTTAGGTGATATGCTTGAGCTTGGCGAAGAATCAATAGAAGAACATAAAGCCATTATTACTTTATTGCACGATAAAAAACTGAATGATTATTTATTAGTCGGCCCGATATTTTCTTCTCTTCAAAAAGAAAAAACTTTTGTTACATCTAAACAAGCTCACGAATTTTTAAGTGCAAACGTCGTGAAAAATAAAACCATTCTTATAAAAGGCTCACGCGGCATTGCTTTAGAAGAAGTTGTTAAAGTTTTATAATTTCTTTAACAAATGAAACGCATCTCCAATAAAATATGATTGTATTTTTGCGCTGCAAATGAAACATCTTTTTATACTCATTTCTTGTTTTTTATTAGTTAGCTATCAATCGTTTTCTCAGATTGGCGCCGAAGCGCAAGGCGGTAAAATAAGTTTATGGATGGCCTTGGGCATAGATCAAAAAATTTCTAAACGTTGGGTATCTCTAACCGATTTAGGTTATGGGCGTCATAGCGACCCAAACAATAACGCAATTGTAAAACGACAGGGACTAAATGTTTTAACACAAGATTTTATTTATAAAGCCAATGCACACTGGCATTTTTCGATTTCTTTTGGCTATTGGCGACGAAATTATTACGATGATAACCTGCCTTACGATGCCAGAAATTACCCGCAACAATTTAGAAACGAAATTCGTCCGTATCAAAAAACATATTACAAGCACAGTTTAAAAAACATATCCATTACACATGTTTTTAGAACTGATTATCGTTTTTATTTCGATCAGGATTTTAGCCATCAATGGACTACACCTTTTGAATTTAGAGCTCGCTACTTGCAATCGTGGAAAATACCTTTAACTAAAAACAAAAAAAACTTTATTATTCCAATGGAGGAAGTTTTAACCGCCGTAGATAAATACGATGCAACAACTGCCTCCGCAAAACACAGCAAATGGTCGCCTTACCAAATTACTGAAAACCGCTTTTCACTATACTATCGCCGTAGTTTATTAAATCAAAAAATAGATATCGATTTGGGTATTATGTATCAGTATTGGCGAGATAGACCAGGGGTAAGCAACTTTAATACCACCTATAATGTAATGTTTGATATTATTATAAAAGAGCCTTTTGAGTGGAAAAAGAAAGAAGAAACCACAGCACAAAAATAACTTCTCGCACGCAATCTTGTTTATTGAACCGTGCAAATAGTAATAACAGTTGTACCCGGGCCATTAGCGTGGTCGGCATAACTTTCACAATCACTTTCCACTTTTTGAAAATCGGTGGAAGATTCCGTATAGGTAACAGTACCATTAAGTTTACAAGTACAAGTTTCTTTTTTTGCACATGATGATATAACGAATGTTACTGCTAATAAGAAGAATGTTTTTTTCATGGTTTAAATTTAATGCAATATAACTTTATATTTTGAAGCCATTTTTTCTATTTGTTCATCGCTAATAGCATGTGTGTTTTTATTGCCATGCCGGTTTTCGACGGTAACAATAAATATTTTGTAATTGTATTGCGAAGCCAGTTTAAAATAAGGTTCAAGTTCCCACTCAATAGTAAACGTATTATCTATAAATATTTTTTCAGCGCCTTGTTTAATGCTTGATAAAGTTTGCTCTTCGCATTGTTTGTAAGCAAGATGATTTTTGGCGAATTCAAAATTGTATTTGCCTGTTTCGGCATTTGTAAAATAAGCATCGATAGAATGTACAGGATATTTTCCTTCTTCACTTAATAAATTTGCCAACGTAGTTTTTCCACTGCCGGGTAAACCTCTTAATAAAATTAAGGCAGGCATTAATTAAAACTCAATTAGTATTTGCCCTTTTTCGACAGCGATGCCTTTTTTAACGGCAATTTTTTTCACTTTGCCATCAGCCGGAGATTTTAAAATGTTTTCCATTTTCATGGCTTCTAAAACTATCAACGCATCTCCTTTTTTAATTTCCTGACCATCTTCCACTAAAATATTTAAAACCAAACCGGGCATTGGTGCTTTAATGTTAGATACTTTGCTAACCATGGCTTTATCCAAACCTAATTGGTGCAAAAGTTCATCGTACTTATCTTTTACGGTAAGGTTATATAAAGTTTGGTTTACTTTTATTTGAAAAGATTTTTCGGCAACATTATGGTTTACAATTTCAACGTTGTATGATTTGTTGTCTTTTATAACATTAAAATTTGTTTTGTTAATTTCAATCATATCAAACGCAATATTTTTGCCATCTAACTGCCAAACGTTTTGTGTTTTCTCGAAATTAAAATCGTGCTTATTATCTACTTTTATTTTATACATGCGTTTAAAATTATTATTTCAAAAGTATTGTTTTAAAAATTCAAATCAAATATTATTTAAATAGTTTAACCTGCACACCTGCATTTGCTGTTAATTTTAATGGCGAGTAATTAAGCTGCAACATATCTGTTTCTTCGCTGATATTGTTTTTGCAAATAAAAAATCGTGTAGTTATGCCTGCAAAAACAGAAACACGTTTACTTACATTTATACCTAATTGAATTTTCCCGAAAACATAAAACTGATAATATTCCCATTTATATGGAGTTAATTCTGTAATGGTTGTATAGCCATTTTGTGCCGTAACAGATTGCGAAGTATTTATAGCTTTTATTTTATAAATAGATACCAATTGGCTCGGACTCCAGGTAAAATCTGCGCCTATTTGAACACCGCCACCAATATTTAAATAAATTTTTTTTGAAAGATTAAATTTTGCCACGCCACCCAAACTCAATAAAAATTCATTAGTGTAAAAATTTTGTGGAGCAGGTATAATTGAATTAGTATCCTGCACATTATACAATTGTTTAGTCCTAACAAAACTAAAGCCGGCTATAAAACACGCATTAATTTTTGCAGAATCTTTTTTAGAATTGTTGCTTATAAAATTAATTTCGGCCGATGGACAAGAGCCTGCAATTTTTGTAGAAGGATTTACATAAGAAGTAAATCCGAAACCACCTTGTATAAAAACGGTTTGCTTTTCTTTTTGCCCAAAAACAGTAACGCTGATTAAACAAAAAAGTAAAAACAATCTCATTTAACCAGCGTTTTAAATAATTATC
>JBDTJJ010000138.1:0-10175 GCA_039935895.1 Bacteroidia bacterium
TTGGTAAAAAGAACGTTTAATTCGCCTTTATTTTCTTTTGGGGTATTTGTTTCGTGGGATGAATTAGCGCTTATTACTTTTAAACGAAATAAATGGGTACAAACCAAGTTTGGACCAAGCGACTGGCAATAGATTACATTAAATTTTTTGTTATTTTTGTTGCTTTATGAGAAAAGGCAAAGAACTAATTTTAGCTACCCGCGAATACGCTAAAGAAGTGCGGTGGAAGAGTTGGTATTACACACTAACCACCTTATTTCTGATGGTTTCTTGCAATGCAGTAGCTTTTCTGCACATACCCACTTTAATTAAAATACCATTTAGTGTTCTTAATGGTTGCATTATGATTAGAATGTTTGTTATCTATCATGATCAACAACACCATACTATTTTACAAAAATCTAAAGTAGCCGATTTTATTTTTACCCTATTTGGAATCTATATTTTGGCTCCGGCTAGTATCTGGAAACGCTCTCACGATTATCACCACAACAACAATTCAAAAATATTTAGCTCAAGCGTGGGCTCTTATCCGGTTTTGAGTAAAGATAAATTTTTAAGTCTGCCAAAATCAGAACAAAAAGCGTATTTATTTGTACGAAACCCAATTACCATGGCGTTTGGCTACATTGTTATGTTTATTTATGGCATGTGTGTACTATCTTTTATTAACGGAAAAAGAAAACATAAAGATTCTTTAGTAGCACTTATTGTACATTTTACAGCCATTATTTTAGTAGGTATATTTTTTGGTTGGAAAATTTTATTTTTAGGTATTTTAATTCCGTTTTTAGTTTCTAGTGCTATTGGCTCTTATTTGTTTTACGCGCAACATAATTTTCCGGATGTTGAATTTAGAGAAAAAGATGGTTGGACTTACGAAGGAGCCGCTTTAGAATCATCAAGTTATACCAAGATGAATTTTTTTATGCAATGGTCGTCGGCTAACATTGGCTTTCATCATATACATCATTTAAATGCACGCATACCATTTTATCGTTTACCCGAAGTGATGGAAAAAATACCGGAGTTGCAGCATCCCAAAATTACTACGTTAAACCCAAGCGATATGGTTAAGTGTTTGCGCTTAAAAGTATGGGATATTAAAACCCACAAAATGATTTCTTTAAAAGGAATTGATTATTAATTTTTTTGCGTTACGGCATGAATGCTAGGCATAAATTAATGCCGCAGCATTGCAAATGCAGCGGAGCGGGGAAATGCTTTTTCATCATTCTGCGAAGCAATAAAAAACAAAATCAATGAGCTAATCCAAAAAATTGTAGCGTAAAGCCTTACTGCGATAGAGGTTTTTCGAATTGTTCACAATGATGAAAAGCCACAACGCAATACTTCAATCAACTCAGTATTACAATTAAAAATTAAGTAAATTATTTATAAAGCCACTCTTCTGGGTTGAGGATTTTTTGTCCTTTCCATATCTGGAAATTGATAACGTTTCTGTTTTCGTCATCGTTAAAAGCAATAGTACCAATATTTTGTTTAAGTACTATTTTATCGCCGGCTTTTACAAGCACTTCATCTAAGTTTGAATACACGCTTAAATAATCACCATGACGAATGATAACAATTTTACCAATGCCCGGCACGGTTGTAACACCTGTAACCACGCCTTCAAAAACGGCACGTGCCTGCTGACCTTTTGCAGCGGCAATTTCTACACCATTGTTGTTAATCATAAAACCTTTAATAGTTGGGTGCTCTTGCTCACCAAAGCCAATGGTTATAACGCCTTTGGCAACAGGCCATGGCAGCTTACCTCGGTTAGATGAAAAATCAGATGAAAGCTGATCGGCTTCTTTTGTCTCTGCAATTTCTGCGGCTTCGGCCTTGGCGTCTGCCTTTATTTCTGCATCTAATTTTTTAGTATTGGTTGTAGATGTTTTATTTTTCTTTTCTTTAATCTTAGCGGCGCGCTCTTCCTTCTTTTTAGCAAGAGCCAACGCATGTTTACGCTCTTCTTCTTGCTGGCGTTTTATTTCTTCATTTATTAGTTTTTTAATGGCGGCATTTAAATTTTCAATCTCACTTTTCTTTTTATCTAATTCGGTTTTTAATTGTTTTTCGGTTTGTTGCAAACCTGATAAAGTGCTTTCCTGATCTGTTTTTTCTTTGGCAAGATTTAATTTTTCTACTTCTTCCGAAGTAAGTAATTGTCTTTTTTCTTCTTTACGATTAGTTAACTCCGTATTTTTTGCGGCAATTTCCGTTTGAGTTGAACTAATTTCTGCGGCTTTTTTTCGTCTAAACTCTGCAATTTGTTGCGTGTATTTATAGCGTTGATATGCTTGATTAAAACTATCTGCCGCAAATAAAAACATGAGTTTGCTATACGCATCGCTGTTTCGGTAATCAAAATAAACCATAGCAGCATAATCTTTTTTTAGTTTATCCAGCGTGGCGTTTAAGCTATTTATGGAGGTTTGATTTTCGTTTATTTGTTTATTGATTAGATGAATTTCGTAATTTATGGTACTTATTAATTCTTCTCGAACGGTTATTTTTTTGTTTAAAATAGCTACTTGATTCATTGATAATTTTTTGCTGCTTTTAGTTTCGTGCAACAAATCATTAATGGTGTTTATTTCTTCCTTAAGTTTTTTCTTTTTAGTTTCTAAATCTCTTTTATTGCCCTTTTGTGCAAACCCTTGCGGCGCAATGGCTACAAGCAGTATAAAAGTTAGCAACAAGGCCAGCTTATTTTTTAAACTGAATGCGCTCATAGCTTGCGGGTATTTTAAATGGAAAAGTTTGTTGTTCGTTTATAATTATTTTACCATACTTAATATCTGCTTTTATATTTTTTTCGGCAGAGATGTTATATAACAATTTAAAGGGCGCCAAATATTTATCTACCTTTCTAAAATCACTGTAAGACGCATCAAATTTTCTATTAGTATGTATATCTGTAAAATTTAGGGATGTAATTTTAAAAGTAGTTGGGTCTAATGTTATAGTTTGATAAGAATCTTCGGCTGGTTCTTGCCCGGTAGTTATTCTTTTTAAATGTTTTTTTCTGATAGTGCTCAATGAATACAAACACGTGTTTTTATCTCTGGCGGGTTTCAGTTTACTATCATCGTCATCATAAAAAGCGGCACTATTTCCAAAGAGCAATGCCTGAAACATATCATAATCTAAATCGGCGTGCAACATTTGATTTATATAAGAAAAATCTCCTGTAAAAAATTTCTTTTCTGTTAAACCCATTGTAAATTTTACCGAATCTTTTGTAATGATAACACGCGCTGCATCAATTCCTAATTTTGAAATAGATAACCAAATAATACTATCTTTTCTACATCTAACTGATACATTAAATGATTTTTCATCTCCGTCTATAGTTAATTCACAACCAAATTTAGCTGATGCATAAATAAAAGTAAGCTCGCTATCATTCATTCTGTTACTAAGTGCTTTGCCTGTTTTAAATTCCATGCGGCATTTTTCTACCGTTGTATCAACATTAGTAACCACTTGCTTAGCTAAGTTTTTTTTGCTTTTACAAGATGCGGCAGTTAGTATTACCAACAGCGTAGCAAAAACCAATTTGAATGAAGTATGTTTAAAAATAGAAATCATTATTCGTATAGTTTTTTATCCGCAATTTTTTTGTTCAGTATATCAGAATTTCCACCAAGTTCTTTGGCTTTTTTCCAATTCTCAACTGCTTTATCAGTTTCGTTTAATTTGTACAATACATCGCCATAATGCTCAACAATGGCCGGTCGGTTATACCCTCCCCTATCAAATGCTTTTTCTAAATATCTTTTAGCTTCATCATATTTTGTTTGCTGATATAAAATCCAGCCATAAGTATCCATATAATTTATACTGTTAGGTACAATTTCTAAACTATGTTTCGACATTATTTCAGCCTTTTCTAAATTCTCTTTTCGCAAAGAAAGATAGTATGCGTAATTATTTAATACACCTGCATTATCAGGATCTAATTGCACAACTTGATCAAACTCTTTATCTGATTTTTGATATTCTTTTAACGTATTATATACATCACCTAAGTTTGAAGAAAACTCCACGGCCAAAGGCACATCTTCAAAAACAAATTGCTTCCCTTCTTTTAAAGGCTGAACAGCTTTTTGATATTGTTTTAATTGTTTGTAAGCAATACCATTTAAGTAATAAGGCGCAGGTTGCTCAGGAAATAAATCTATAGCTTCTTCACTATGTTTTACCAAGCTATCGTAAGCGCGCATTTCGGCATCGCAAACCAATAATTGATTCCAAACCGCATATTTACTTTTATCGTATTGCAATACTTTTTTTAATTGATCTGCAGCTTCTGCATACTTTTTATCACGAAATAAAAAATCGGCATACATACTATGTGCTTTGCCATTTGTAGGGTACTGTGCGACTAAAGAAGCATTCAATTCATAAGCTTGTACCGTAAGTTTTTTAGCAGCTTCAGTCGTCTGTTGTTTCTCACTTGGCATAGTAATATCGAAATAAGATCTTAGTATTCTTACTTTATTATCAATATCTAAATCATCACTTACAAAAGCTTTTTTCAACTCGCTGTAAAAATTATCATATTTGTTTTGTTGTCTATAATACTCGGCTAAATTTAAATGAATAGAAGGGTTTAACGAATCATTTTTCAACGCATTTTTATACACATCCAATGCTTTTTCTGGTTGATTTTGCTGTTGGTATAAATCGGCTAAGTAGGTATAGTAAATAGTTTCTTTGGGATTATTTGCAATCATTTTTTTTAATTCTATTTCAGCATCATTCCATTTTTTAAGTTGTGTAAATAGTTTTACTTTTTGCAAAGAAATATCATCGTCTGCACCTATGGTTTTTTGCGCTCTATCATAAGCTTGAATAGCTTTATCTGGTTTACCGGCATAAATATATTCTCCGGCAAGTCCTTGGTAAAAATCAGCTCGGTAAGGATACTTTTTTACCAGAATTTCATATCGCATAGCTGCATCTAAATACAAATGCTTGTTATGCAAACATTCAATATAAAGTATGTTATACCACTCGTTTTTTTCGTCGGCTAATGCGGCATTTTTTGCACAGCTAAGCGCATTTTCATAATTTCCAGTGTATCTATAAATATTGGCTATTTCAAAATTAGCAGGCGCATTTTTAGTGTCTATTTTTAAGCATTCTTTAAAAAGATTCATCGCCACATCTGCATTTCCTTTTATCTTTTCTTTGCAGGCATCATAAAATAATGAATGCAATTTAAATGCATCGTCTATCTGTTTTTGCGAAAGACTGTTTTTATTATTTGATGAAGATGTGTTTGCAACAGTCGCATTTTTTTTTGACGAGCACCCTGTTACAACAAGAAAAAAACTTGCTGCAAAAAATAAAAATATGATTTTTAGTTTATACAATTTTATTTAGTAATAGTATAATCTCCCATGCTAACATCAATAGCAGCGCCATGCACTTCCGAAAAATTACCTATCATAGAATTGGCAACCGAAGCTGAATTTATTTTGCTATTTTGTTGCATGATGGTGTTTTTTACAATGCTATCGGTAACCGTACTTCCGTTGCCAATTGATACATGCGGACCAACAACCGAGTTTTTTATAACTACATTATCACCAATAAAACATGGTTCAATAATACTTGAATTTTCAATTTTTGCAGACGATGAACGCAAATGTGCTTTACCTTTATCGTACTCTAAAACACGTTGATTGGTGTAAACAGTAGCTTCTTTATTACCACAATCTAACCACTCACTCACTTTACCAGGGACAAATTTCGTCCCTTTATTTTTCATGTTTTCTAAAGCGTTTGTTAATTGAAATTCGCCTTTATCTTTAATATCATTATCTAATAAATATTGAATTTCTTTTTTAAGATAATCGCCGTCTTTAAAATAATAAATTCCGATAATAGCTAAATCAGATACAAACTCTTGTGGTTTCTCTACAAAATCAGTAATAAAACCTTCCTTATTTAATTTCACAACGCCAAACTGACGAGGATCTTCAATACCTTGCACCCAAATTGCGCCATCATTATTGGTATCCATCACAAAATCGGCTTTAAAAAGCGTATCGGCAAAAGCAACTACCGTTTTACCCGTTAAAGCCGGTGCCGCACACATAACTGCGTGAGCCGTACCCAAGGCTTCTTCCTGATAATAAATTACACCTTTAGCCCCTTGCGAAGCGGCAATTTCTATTAATTTTTTTTCGGTTTCTTTACCAAATAACGGCGAAATTATAAAAGCAATTTCGGTTATTTTTTCGCCACAAACTTTTGTAATATCTTCTACAAGCCTTTGTACAATTGGTTTTCCGCCTACTGGCAATAAAGGTTTTGGCACTGTTAATGTGTGTGGGCGCATACGTTTGCCCATGCCTGCCATTGGTATAATTATGTTCATAATGTGCTTATTTATCTTAAACAACGAAGATAATAATTACAATTAGATGCGACCATTTACAAAGCCATTACTTTATAACAAGAAGGCGTTTATAAACATAATTTATCATTTAAAAATTTTGCTTTTTTATTGATTTTTGGATGTAATTTTTAAATGCCGGAAAGCATTCAAACGATGAGAATATTAATACGAGCTAATTGCCCAACAACCTAAAATTTCTCAAAATAATCTTTAAGTCGTTTTCTGTTTTATAATCTTTAGCGTAGGCTAAATTTAGCTTGTTAGAATACTCTTTATCATTAATTTTTATATGCTGATGCGAACACAAAACCGATGTTTTAATACTCGGTAAACGCTTATCGGCATTGGCTTCGTAGCCCACCCAGGTTTTTATTCCGAATAAAACTAAAAATAAATTAGCTACAAACTGCAATGGCTTTTTTTGAAATAGGATAGAAACTGGAAGTAACGTAATAAACAGAATTGAACTTGCTATATCTAAAATTCTTTTTTTGCGTTTGTTATGTGGTTTTGAAACCGAGTTAAAATCAATAACATAAAGGTCGTCTCCGGCAGTATCAATGCTGTTGCTGCCAATAATAGAAATACTTTCGGGCGGTGCAATTTTAAAATCGACATCAACGCTAACTAATTGTAACATGTAATTTATTATTTGTTGCGACGAAATATTTTTAGAACAAAAAATAATTTCTTGTATTTGATGTACTTCAATAATTTCGTTTAACTGATTAATGTTTCCTAATTGATTTTCGGTTTGTTCATCAATACCCACAAAGCCAATAAAGGCAGGCTTTACCGAAGTTTCCTTTAATACACTTACTACGCGCTCGTATTCATCTTTGTTGGCAACAATGGCTATACGTTTACGCAAATCTTCATTTAAAATAAAGCCTTTAATTTTTAAGAAATGAAAAATCAATCTTACTAAAACAAGACTAACTAAAGTTGATGCAGTGCCTAATAAAATAATGGCACGGGAAAAACGATAAGCTTCCGGTAGTAAAGAGTAACCAATTAAAATAACGGCCATTCCGGTAATAACGCCTTGAATTATTTTACGAAGTTTGACTGGTTTATCATATCCTCCATTTAAAAAAACACTCAAAACCCAAATAATCGAATAAGCTAAAAAAGCCCATTTAACAAGGTGTTCTATGTAAGTACCTTCTCCACCAACAAATTTTATATGCTTTTCATAATATTCTTTAACAGCAAATAAGCCGCCAAAAATTAGTGTGAAATCTATAACGGGAAGCGCCATTTGTTTCGCCATTCGCCAACCAATAGAAGCTCCCGCTCTTAAATAAATAGCAAAGTGTATTAAAAAAGAAAAAAGTTTAGCTCTGTTTTGCGAAAAATGTTTGCGTGCAAAAATGGCCATTGCTTTATAAAAAACAAGCACATAATTAACACTACTTTTTTTAGTACTCTCGCCTTTGTAATGAATAATGGTTGTATCGGCGTAATAATAATTTTTGTATCCGCTTAAAATAATGCGGTAAGAAAGATCAATATCCTCTCCATACATAAAATATTCTTCGTCTAAAAGTCCACATTTAGCAAGTGTTTCGGCTCTAAGCAACATAAACGCACCACTTAGTACATCAATGCTGTGTGTTTTATTTTTATCAAGATAAGTTAAATGATAACGACCAAATCGTTTAGATTTTGGAAAGAATTTAGATAACCCAAATATTTTATAAAAAGCTACTTCGGGTGTTGGTAAACCGCGTTTAGATTCGGGCAAGAAATTTCCTTTGCCATCAACCATTTTAACGCCCAAACCACCGGCATCAGGGTGCGCATCCATAAAAGAAACCACTTTGGTAAACGTATCTTCTTGCACAACCGTATCGGGGTTTAGCAACAATACGTATTGCCCTTTACTTACGCGAATAGCTTGGTTATTTGCTTTAGAAAAACCGGTGTTGACTTTGTTTTCTATCAAAATAACTTGAGGAAATTTCTCTTTAATTAAAGCCACCGAGCCATCAACCGAGTTGTTGTCAACCACAAACACTTCGGCATCAAGGCCTTTAAGGGCGCCATAAACCGAGTGCAAGCATTGTTCTATAAAATGCTTTACATTATAATTTACTATAACGATGGATAGTTTCATTAAAAGACCATAAATTTACAAGTATTCTTTAACATCACACAAATACTTTGGGCGTTCCGGCGCTTTGTCATTTCGAGTGCTGTCGAGAAATTTCTGCGCCGTCGGGCTTTACGTTTCAATCTTTGCCGATTTAGCTCATCTTTTTTATTTTTTTATTTGCTTCGCAGAATGCTGAAAAAGCATTTCAGCAAAGGATTTTCGTTCCATCCCTAACGCAACAGCCATTTTTAATTCGTAATTTTACAACGTATGAACGCTAAAAAAATTACCGGCATAAAACATATTTTTTTCGATTTAGACCATACATTATGGGATTTTGAGAAAAACTCTGAATCAGTAATCAAGCAGTTGCTTGTAACCTATGATGTAGCGCGCTTGTACAACCTCACAGCGGATGATTTTATTAAGAAATATAAAAAGATAAACCACAAGCTTTGGCATTTATACAGTCATAAAAAAATAACGAAAGAAGAATTAAGGAACACCCGTTTTAGCAAAACACTTAAAAAATTTGGCGCTAAAAACGAAGAACTTAGTTCGTTATTAGAAAATGAATACATAGCCCGAAGTCCTTACCAAACGCATTTGTTAGAAGGCGCTAATGAAATTTTAGATTACCTGAAACCAAAATATCATTTACATATTTTAACCAACGGTTTTAAAGAAGTGCAACATATTAAATTGCACGAAAGTGGTATAAAAAAGCACTTTAATAATATTTTTATTTCGGAAGAAATGGGTTTTCAAAAGCCTGAAAAAGAAATTTTTAGAGCTGCACAAAAAGTAGCTAATGTAGATGCCGATGAATGTATTATGATTGGCGATAATTACCAAAATGATATAGAAGGTGCGCTGAACGCTGATTGGAAGGCCGTTTATTTATCTAACCGAAAAAAGAGAATTAAAAACGACAACCTATTTCAGATAAAAAGTTTACTAGAATTGAAAAATTTACTTTAATAAAAAGCTATTGTATATTTAATTTACCGGCTTTTAAATCTTTTATAAATTTAGCCCAAGCCATGGGGTTTAATAAATTATTTGGCGGATACTGCCCTAAATAATACATTTTATTGTATTGCTGCTGTTGAGCATAACGGTAATTTCCATAAGCATCCATACTTACGCCTCTAACTAATTCGCGCATTTGTTCGGCAGCTAAATTTTGTTTAGCTCGGTCTAAATCGGTATTAGCTACATTTCTTTTTAAAAACGCCGCTTTAAAATCTTCTTTACTCGGCCAAGGATAAACGGCAACTTCTTTTAGCGTAAAAGTATCGTGGCGTATAATTTGCACAATAGAATAATGTGTAGCTGTCAGCGTATCTGGCACTACGTATTTGGCATCTTTAAAACCTAAATTTACAAATTCGATAACATCGCCAGGTTTAGCAATTAAGGTAAAAAACCCATCATAATCTGTTACAGCACCATGGTTGGTATTGCCCACTACCAAAGATGTAAATGGTACACCCTTTAAACTATCTCCTTCAACTACAACACCCGATAATTGTATCAAATGTTCTTTTGTGTTTGCTTGAGTTTGGGCAAAAGTATTTACGCACAATAACAATAGAGCCATTAAAAAAAACGGCACAAACTTAATGCCTGTGCCGTTTTTAGTATTTGAAA
>JBDTJJ010000139.1:0-3229 GCA_039935895.1 Bacteroidia bacterium
TTTATGCGCGCATCAATTATAAGCGAACCTTTGCAACCCCAGTGTTTATTTTCCGTAAAAGAATTTACACCATAAATATCATGTGATGGATTGCTGCGTGTAAACGTTACCCAAAGAAAATTGTTTAATGTTTCAGCCAGAAAATCTGCATCATCACAAACAATAATAAGAGCAACGTTTTCTAATGATTGAGATTTTAATTCTTCATTTAAAACCTCCATTTCTTTTTTAGTGTCTTCGTAAGAAATGAATTTATTTTTTTGCAAAGCAATAACTCCGGGCATTACTAAACTTGCCTTTTCATTATGAAGACAAGCAGGAATTTCTTTGCATAACGAACGAAGTGGATTACCATAAGCCGCCAATACAACTTTGCTTCCACTGTTTAAACCGGTACCCGAATAATCTAAAGTATCTATACTTGTTTTAGTTTGAAAGTGTATATCTCTCGTAAAATCAATTCTTTCTAAGCAGTGTGTAAAAAATTTTTCAATTTCATTAACTGATAACTGCTGCTTATTGCCAACTGCCGACTGGTTTTCATCAGCTGTTATAAATAGAAATTTAGCCAGACTTAATTGCCCTGTCCCTAAAATACGATTAGAAATAGTAAGTAACTCCGTTGGTTTTTTATCTTTTAAATAAGGGGTGTAACGTTCGCTGCCAATGGCTAAAAGCAATGGGTGCACTCCCGCAGCATCAACTGCGTTTAATGCTTTCAAGCCCGGTATTTCGTGCGATAAGGCGTTGCCCGTAAGCTCGTGTATCAAATCGCCAAAGGCAGTATCTTCTTGCGGTGGCCTGCCCACAACGGTAAAAGGCCAAATGGCATTTTGTTTTTTTGCAAAAACTTTGTGTACACGCATCACCGGAAAATCGTGCTTTAAACTATAATAACCTAAGTGATCTCCAAAAGGGCCTTCGGGTTTATTTTCGTTTGGATAAACTTCGCCTGTAATTACAAAATCAGCATCTAACGAAATACAATACCCATCATTATAAGTATAACTAAATCTTTTTCCACCAAGTGCGCCAGCAAAATTAAGTTCACTTAAACCTTCGGGTAAAGGCATAACAGCCGCTAAAGAATGGGATGGTGGCCCACCAACAAAGACAGAAACTTTTAACGGGACATTTTTAGCGTTAGCTTTTGTTTGATGCACACCAATGCCTCGATGCAATTGATAATGCAAACCAATTTCTTTATTTAATTGATAATCATTTCCCGATAATTGTATGCGATACATGCCGAGATTAGAATCTGCTACGCCGGGTTTATCTATATCCTCGCTATAAACTTGTGGTAAGGTAACAAAAGCGCCACCATCCATAGGCCAATGTTTTATTAAAGGAAGTTTATCTATTGTAATTTCATCAAAATGGTTAAGCACATTTGTATTTGATTTTTTAGGAAGTGAACTAAAAGCTGCTTTTGCTAAGCCCAAATATTTTAATGGATGTTTTAAAACTTTAGCAGGATTATTTTTTACATCCACCAGTTTTTGAATATCGGTAAAGTGTTTTCTGAAAATAAATTTACTGCGTTCTAAGGTTCCAAAAACATTAGAAACTGCTTGGTAGTTGCAACCTTTTATTTTTTCGAATAAAATGGCTTTGCCTTTAGCTTCATGAATTCGTAAATGTATGGCGGCCATTTCTAAATTAGGATCCACCTCTTCTTTTATGCGGATGAGCTGATTATTTTTCTCTAAATCAACAATGCAATCGTATAGGCTTTTATACACCATAATGGGCACTAAGTTAAACGTAATAATTTTATGATGTATAATTTGTTTAATCTACTAAGCATAATTATTCTAACGAAAAAGCATCTATTCTTAAGTCAGGTAAAACTTGGTAACGACTTAGGCTTGCAATTTAAACACTTCATAAAAAACAGTTACCTTTGACTGTAAATTATTTTTGTGAGCTTAACTACTATTTCTGTAAAAAAAACATTGGTTGCAATATCATTGCTTGTGTTTATTTTCTCTTGTAATAATTCTCCCTCCGAAAAAAAAGCAACTCTAAAAGCAGAAATTACATACGCAGATTCTATTTCTTTTATTCTGTTTAAAAATTGCACGCCTTGTCACAGGCCAAACCAAGCCGGGCCATTTAATTTACTAACATACGCCGATGCAAAACGAAATGCCAATAAAATAAAATTTGTAACCCAAACACACTACATGCCGCCTTGGCCGGCAGATGCAAATTATACGCATTTTATGGATGAACGTATTTTATCTAAAGATGCCATAGAACAAATAAAAACATGGGTTGATACCGGTTGCCTTGCCGGTGATACTTCAAAAATAAAAGCACCTTTTTTTTATGATGGTTCTTTTTTTGGAAAGCCCGACGTGGTTGTAAAAATGCAGGAAGCCATACCTATAAAAGGAAACGGAACAGATTATTTCTACATGGTAAAAGTACCTTTTGAATTGCCTCACGATACTTTTGTGCGCGTAATAGAATTTGTACCTCAGCAGCGCAAACTAGCGCATCACGTAAACGGACATTTACTTAATTATGAAGATGCAAAAAAAACAACTGTTTTTAAAGGAAAATCATTTTATTTAGATGTGCATGGCGGTAGTAATGATTTATATAAATTAATGGGTTTATTAAATGATGATGGCACTTACCCGGTGCTTACACCAAACGTTGTTTACTATTTACCGGGTTATATACCACCTGTTTATCCTGAAAACATTGGAGGATATAAAATAAATAAAAAAGGATCGTTCTTTTTAAAGAATTTACATTATGGTCCTTCGACTAAAGATTGTTTAGATTCATCTACTATAAATATTTTTTATGGGCCAAAACCTACTCGTCCCATACAAGAAACTCAATTGGGTACATTTGGCATTGCGCCCATAGAACCCGCTTTAAACATACCGGCTAATGTTGTAAAAACATTTATGAGTAGGTGGGTAACGCCAAGTGATTTATCTATACTTTCTATTAATCCGCACATGCACTTACTGGGTAAAACATTTTGGGCTTTTGCAATAACACCACAAAATGATACAATTAGATTAATAAAAATAAACAAGTGGGATTTTAAATGGCAATATTATTATACCTATAAGCATCCGGTTAAAATACCTGCCGGCTCTACTATTTATGCTTATGGCACTTATGATAATACAGATAAAAATCCGTACAATCCCTTTCATCCACCAAGAGACATTAAAGAACGAAATGATTTTGAAAGCATGGG
>JBDTJJ010000140.1:0-5297 GCA_039935895.1 Bacteroidia bacterium
CAGGTTCTACCGGATTCCATGAGTAGGTGTAAACAGCGCCTGTGCCGCCAGCCGCAGTTACACATATTTGCCCGTTGTTAACACCAAAACAAGTTGGGTTAACGGTTGCTGTAGTTGCTGTTAAAACTGGAGGATTTGTAAGTGTAGCGCGTGCAGTATCTTTACAACCTTTATTATCGGTTAATACTACTGAATATGTGCCGGGGCCTAAATTTGCATCGGTTGATGATTTAGGTGTGTTAGTGATAGTGCCTAAAGGGACACTCCAAGCAAAAGAAGTGTAAGGCAGTGTACCGCCTCCAACTGAATCTTTTATGCTTCCGCTGTTTTGCCCATTACATTTGGGGTTAATAACCGTTAATGTATGTGTTATGGCTTGTGGTGCGATAATAGTATAAGTTGCGGTTGTAGTACAGGTATGTGCATCTGTAATAGTACAAGTATAATTACCTGCACATAAGTTAGAGGCTGTTGAACTAGTAGCTGTTGTAGCTGAAGGCACACTTGGTGCCCAGGTAAATGTATATGGGATTGTACCGCCTGCAACTGTATTAACACTTAGTATGCCGTTACATACATTTTGACAATTTAGTGGCGAGTTATTTGTTTGGGTAAAAGTAATTGCATTTGGTGCGGCAGGTATGGTAACTATATAAGTTGCTGCACATCCATTGGTATCAGTTACTACACAAGTATGCGTTGTGCCCGCGCATAAAGCAGGACTGGGAAGATTTTGAAGTGTATCATTATTAAGAGCGCTATTACCATCCCAAACAGTAGTGTAGTGAATACCGTTTGACTGGGTTAATGTATAAGAAGTTCCACCACTTGGCGCCACCCATACTTTACCGTTACAAAGTCCAAAACACGTTGGTGGTGAAGTATGTCCATTTGCAACAAGAATTGGTGGTTGCGCAAGTGGTGTTACTGTAGAATCTTTGCAATTATTATTATCTATAATTAGTACAGAGTAAGTTCCTGCACATAAGCCGGTAATTGAATCGATTCCTGGATTATTAATATGAGTAGGTCCTGGATTCCATTTTATTTTATATGGCTGAGTCCCACCAATTATTGTTGCAAAAACTTTCCCATCGCAAGCACCATTACATGAAGGTTGTTTGTTGCTAAAAAATGGTTGAATAGATGCTGGATCCGTTATGGAAAAATTAACTGATCCAGCAAAATTGCCTGCATTATTTGCAAAAACAATTGTATAAGCTCCACTACAACCACATACGTTGCTTTGTGTATAAGTTCCTGCGGTTAAATTTGTACCTGGGGTACCAGCAGGAGCGCCACAAGCAACAAGCCAAGTGGCTGTATAAGGGCCTGCGCCAGAACAACCAGCTGGTATATTAAAAATAACAACTCCATCGCAAGAATTAGCACATTTAGGTTGGCTAACAATTGTAGAAGTAAATGTACAAGATAACGTAGAATTATCATTATTTATAATTCTGTTTTGAGGCACTTGATTATTTCCTAAATTATAGTTAGATGAATTTGTAATAGGTGCTTCAATATAAACACCATTGTTAATTAATTTTGCATGATTATTAAACAATAATTTATTTTTGGCACTTAAAACCGCGTTAAAAGCTTCAATAGAACCATTATTTCCAACAATAATACTGCCCGCAAAAATAGAGGCATCACTAAGTTTAATCTTCCCGCTATTTATATTTATACTTGAGTTATTGGACGCTACAATTGTTTTTACCTCCAATGTCCCTGTTCCGTCAAAAAATAAATTTCCTTTAATTTCGGAAACACCAAATAATATTGAAGTATTATTTTGAATGGAAGTTAAGTATATGTTTCCTAAAAACTGATTATCTAAATGCGTATTAAACTTCGCATCACCGGCAATAGTTAATTTTTCATTTTGCGTTCCGCTTAAAGTTACGGGCGCTGTATTATCGGCAAAAATTAAATTACGGCAGTTTGCACCACCAATAATGCTGATAACAGAGTTGCTTTTAAATGAGTTTTCGTCAAAATAAACATCATCGGTAAGCGTTGGTGTTTTGGCGCCGCCTAAACCATTGCTTGTAAAACTCCAATGCGCCGGGTCGTTAAACTGTCCCGAACCACCTACCCAGTATAGCTTTTGCGCCATAACAGCGTTGCTAATAATAAAGGTAATTACCAGTAAAAGGTTGCGTAAAAATATTTTCATATATAAATAATCTGCTATGTACGAATTTACTAAAATTTCTTAAAACAACACTATATATTTTAGGCTTTTTATAATGCCACCCCATTTGTTAATTTAATGTATTAAAAGTCATCATCATCAGCTTTTGGTTTTGGTTTATTTAGCTGTTTTTCGGTTGAATTATTTTGTTTAAAATCTATCTTAAAATCCTGATCTTGTTTTTTGCTATCTTTATTTTTATTTAGCGTGGTATCTTTTTTAAAGAAGCCAAATTCCTCGTTCAGCAAGCGTTTCAGACTTTTCTTTTCATCTTTTAAATCTTGTTTAATTTTTTGTTTCATCGCTTTTCTATCATATTTAATAATAGGTTTATCGGTAGTGCCCGTCATGTGTATAAACACGCTTCGTTTCGATTCCGGGTCGTTTTCGTTTTCCAGCAATTCCTCATCCAGTTGCTTGTTTTTACCTGGACGTTTAGCTAAATACTCTCCCAACAATAATTTTATGTGATAATCAATTTCATTATTAAAACTGTGCGTACCCCAAACATCTAGGTTTAGCGCAGAATTACTGACTTCGGTTTTTGAAAAAGAAATTAGCTTATTTTTAATATCTACATGCGTTTTAAGCGTAGAAAATTTAATGCGTTTAAGTTCTTTTAATTCAATGTGCTTGGCCAGGCTTTCTAAGGCGGCAAAATCAACCAGCTCTCCCCTATCAATCGTTAAATCGGCGCCTACCAAAATACTGGAAACATCACAAACCAAATGGTCGTTCCATTTTGCCGAAAAATCAATTTGAGCGGTGGCTTTACCTTGTAAATTTTTATCGATAATAGTTGTTTGTCCAAAATTATTTAACTCGCTAAACACCTTTTTAATATCCACATCAATTAGGTTTGTGGCGCAGTTTATTTTCACCGCTGTAGTATCACTCGCATCAGCAATTCCATTTAAAGTTATATCGCCACCAAAGGCCGCAAAAGAGAAATTTTTAGCCAACACTTTTCTGTTTTTCAGCTCTAAAATTCCAATAAAATTTTTAGCCGAAAACGAATTGAAATCAATCTTATCAATATTTAATTTTATGGTTGCCGAAATGTTTTTGTTGATAGCAATTATTTTTTGTTTCTCGTCAGAAGCCTTGTCAGAATTGCCTTCTGCGGCTTTATATAAAAAATCGTTTATATTAATAAGTGGTGAAGTTATGTCAGCATCAATATATAAATTTTGATTTTCCTTAAAAAGATAATTCAATAAATTGGTGGCATTTCCACTAATTAAAAGCGAAGATGTTTGATGAATAATTTTTAAATTTTCGGTAGATACGTTTTCATTTTCAATCTTAATTAATCCTGCCGGAATTTGAATTGTTTTCCCATTTTTAAATACCAAATCTACATCGCCTAATTTCACGTTTCCATTTACAAAACCGGCATCGTTTTTTTTAGAAGAGAGTTCATTAATATTTAACTCGGCATTCAAATCAAAATCAATTAATCCTTTCGAAGATGATAAGGTATCTAAGGGAATCAGCGAAAATAAATCTTGCAAATTATACGTTCCTTTAGCATCAAATGATAAATGTGGATTGGCAAAATTTTTAAGCGCCAAATTTCCTGAAACATAATTTTGATTTTGTTTAGCGCTTATATTTTTCAATATTAAATGCTCTGTTTTATATCTTTCTTTTTTAAAAGAACCGATAAAATTTACATTGTTCAACTTTGTTTTTAAGGGCGTGTAAGTTACGCTGGCATTGGTAATTCCGAAAGAAGATTTAATATTAAGGTTATTATAATCCATTAAATTTCCATCTATATTTACTTCGGCGTAAAACGTACCATCACTTTCATAATCTTTTATTTTATGATGAAAACTTTCGGGCAAAAGTGATAAAACCGACTGTATATCAACATTTTTACCTTTGCAAATAATATTGCAAGGCATAGCCGTATCAGCATCTGTAAGGCTTCCATTAACCGAAAAAAATAATTTATTAAGTGCCACTTCAGCCTTGCTGATGTTGTAAGTGTTGTTGTTTACCGCAGCCGATAAATCGATACTAATGTTTTTATCTTTTATGTAATTTACCTTGTTAGATTTTAGCGAAGAAATAAAGCCTTTTGCGTTTAAAGTAAGCTCATAGGCCACATCGGTAAAGTTGCCCGAAAACGTTACGTCTTTAAAGTTTGACGCCAGTTTTACTTTGCTTTGGTAATTTTTATAAGCAAACGTAAAATCATCTAACACAATTTTATTGAGTTTAAATGCAGTCGATTTCTCTTTATTATCAAGGGATTTATCGGTTTTCCAAATTTCATAATTAGGTTCGCCTAAATCGTTTACCAAAACTTTTAGTACTGCATTTTTAACTTCTATTTGAGTAATGTTGTATTTTTTATTCCAAATATCTTTAGCGTTAAACAGTAAATAAATACTTTGGGCTTTTAACAAGGTATCATTTTGTATATCGGGTAAAGACCCCATAACAGTTACGTTTTTAAACCAAACCGCCGCTTTTGGAAATGTTTTCAAGATGGTAAAATCAATATCATCCGGACTTATAAACACCTTAACTTTTAAGTATTTGTTAAGTTCGCTCACAACCTGCTCTTTAATTTCTTTTTGATATAAAAGCACCAAAACAACAGGCGTAGCAAGCAATAGCAGCAATATACCCACAATCCAAAGCAAGGTTTTTTTTACCCCACTTCTCTTTTGTTTAGGTTCAATATTGATTGGATTTATCTCTTCGGGCTGCATGTATGTAAATTTTTGCATTTTATAGACACTAATACCTACTTACTTAACAATTTAATGAACAAACGAAATAGTATAATTTTTATTATTTTTTTTGGAGATTATATAAAAACGCATATTTTTGCCTCTTAAATTAAAAAACAAAAAAACCACATGAAAAAAGTATTATCATTTTTTGCAGTTGCTTCTTTAGCAGTTGCTACTGTAGCTTGCGGACCAAGCAAAGCTGAAATCGAAGCAAAAGAAAAAGCAAAACAAGATTCTTTAGTAGAAGTTGCTAAAGCTGATTCTATTGCTCAAGCTGCTACAGCACAAGCTGAACAAGCTGCTATGGCTGCTAAAGCTGATTCTTTAGCTCAAGTTGCTAAAGCTGA
>JBDTJJ010000141.1:0-3998 GCA_039935895.1 Bacteroidia bacterium
TGGATAATTGGTGGCTTCTCTATTTTGGTGGGCGGCTTTGGTATTGCCAACATTATGTTTGTATCAGTTAAAGAACGAACCAATTTAATAGGCATACAAAAATCGTTAGGGGCCAAAAACTATTTTATACTGTTGCAGTTTTTAAGCGAAGCTATTTTTCTTTCGCTGATTGGTGGTTTGTTAGGCTTATTTATTATTTGGATTGTTACCTTGTTGGCTGGCGATGCTTTTGGCATGGAAATAAAACTGACTTTATCTAACACCGTTTTGGGTTTAACCATTTCTTTTTTAATAGGCATTATATCGGGCTTTGTGCCGGCATACAGCGCAGCGCAGTTAGATCCGGTAGAAGCCATAAGGCAGTAAATATTTTTTAGTTAATAGGTATTAGTGAATAGTATATAGATAACAATAAATCAACAACTCAATAATTGAAATGAAACGTCCGCTTATACTTAGTATTATTTGTGTGATAGGATTTTTGTGGGTGGTGATAACCTTTCCAGGCGTATTTTCTCCTTCGGTAAAAAAGTTGGGCGTGTTTATGCCTGCTATTTATGGCTTAATTGTGGCAGCTACTTTTATTTCGTTTATTGGTGTTTGGCATCTTAAACGCTGGGGTATGGAATTGTATGCGCTTAGTTTTTTTAGCAAGATATTATTTTTTATTCTCACCAAATCATTTGAAATGACAAGCTATGTGGGCATTGTTTTTTCTGCTTGGTTTATGATTACGTTTTTGTTTTATTATAAAAAGATGGACGCAAATTTATAGTTAATTAGTTTTGTTTATAAAGACAATAAATCACTACTTACTTAGCTACTATAATTTTATTATTGAACAGTTTTCCATCGCTGGTTAAAATCTGTATGTTGTAAACACCTGCTACCAAGGGTTCTAAATTATAGCGTGTAGTATTTTGGGCTGTATAAATTTTCTTACCATAAGCATCATATATCGTAAACCTATAATTGGTAATATTACTTTGCACATTAATTACACCCGACGTAGGATTGGGATATATTTTAAATGCATTGTCCTTTTCAAATTGTAGGATGCCTGTATTTAAAGTACATCCATTATTAATAGGATTAGCCTCGATAGGCAAACCCGGCGTTACATCTTTACCAACAAAGCCTGCATAACTACTTTCATAAAAATTGCATCTAAAAGTATTGTTTTGGTTAGATGAATTTCCTTGTGTGGTTATTGTTGTTGCAACCGGATTAACGTATTCCCAAACTTTATTTTTTAGTGTATCTATTTCAAAAAAGTAGCCCGCTGGCCCATTACAAATTAAAATATTTCCATTATCTAATAATTGCGCGCCTGATGTATATGATGCGTAAAATTTAGTGGGAGGTGTATCTGAATATATCCAGTCTTGTACAGCGGGTAAGTAAGGTAAGGTTTGATTATAAACTCCGTTAGTTACAGGTGGTGTAAGAAATTCTACCGTAGAGTAATCTGTTGCAGGGCTTGATGTTCTTCCGTTTCCATCATTAAATAATAGTAGTTGATTTTGATGGTGCTGTGTATTTGTGATCCATTGTACGTTATGCTGCCCAAATAGCTTTTGATCTGATACCGTACCATGGTTATATACCATAGGGCTGCCCCATCGGTATAAAAAGTCGCCACCCTTGCCATATATGCCGCCAGTGTGTGATGCAGCTTGGGCTGTAGTGGTGCTATGGTCTAACACATAAAATTCGTTTATGTTACGTGAGTTAATAATAATTTGATCTAAGGTTGGATTATAATCAATTGAGTTTAAGTGAATCCAATCTGGATTGGTGCTCATCCCATAATTTAAATTAAACAATTGTGGGTTTTGTGATACAACGCCATAATTAGGTTTACCTGCATCATAATCTTGCACCAAATGATCCCATAAATTCCATGTCCAAACAACTTTGGCGCTATCAATTCCCAAAGGTTGGAGTTCAACAATTTGTTCGCTGAGAACATCTGCGCCAATTAAAGATGTATTTGCCCCAGCCGCTATTAACGATGCGTGATTTTTTTTTACCCATACAATGGTTAAAATATTTCCATTTGGCATCATTTCCATATCATGGTGCTGACACTTTAAACTATCCGAAATTTTATAACTCCATACTACATTATTGTTCCAGTCTATGCGTTCTATTATACCTCCTCTTCCTCCGGTTGTAAACGCCGGATTAAGCACATTGCCTGCACGTAATAAGGCTCCATCATTTAATATATAAGTGGCTAAGCCCGGTTTGTACCCACTCATCCACCTGTGAATTAAATTGCCGCATTTGTCTATTAGGTACGTTGTGTCGCATTGCATGGGTGCAAAAAGTACAAAGCCATCGTCTTTACTTCCTACTGAATGACTTATTACGCCTACTGTAGGTGATTGAGACCAACCACAAAAAGTCATTTTTAAAAAAACAAATAGGAATAGAAATTTACTTTTCATGCTATTATTATATTGAATTAAATATACATAAATACAGTATAGTTAAAAACGCAAGGTACTAATACGTAATGGAACCTGAAATAATATGATTGCCTGCACCACCACCAACTGCTACATTTGAAAAAGTAGCTACGTTATTGGGTGCGGTATTAGATGTGGTTACATTTACAAAACCCGATGATGCGCTTGATTGATGACTGGTATCTAATAAAGTGAAAGAACATTTACCTGCCCCAACTATTCCGGTAATGATTTGATACATACCCGAACCCGGAGTTACAGTGCCTGAAAAGATTATCTGTATTTCAGGACTTCCGTTTATGGTATCGTAAGCAATAACTCCATAATGCGCAGAATCGTTTTTAAAAGAGGCATGCCTTAAATTTGTTGCCGCATGACCATCTATACTAAACGTAGTTACAGCTGTTGCCGCAATGGGATATGTAGTAGAAGCAGGATCCTTTTTTTTACAGGCAAATGCAATACCTAAAACAAGAATAATAAGACTTAATTTTTTCATGTGTAGATTTTATTTTTTTTAAAGTAATATGTTATAGCCATGTTATCTTAATTCATGTTTAAAGGCAACATGGCTATTTCATACAATAAACTTAGATAAAAAAACTACCAACCCAAAATCCAGGCAAACATAAGTGGCGCAACAATGGTTGCATCACTTTCTACAATAAACTTAGGTGTATTAATATCTAATTTACCCCAAGTAATTTTTTCGTTTGGAACAGCACCTGAGTAAGAACCATAAGATGTTGTAGAGTCAGAAATCTGACAGAAGTATGACCAAAAAGGTACATCATGCCATTCTAAATCCTGATACATCATGGGTACAACACAAATAGGGAAATCGCCGGCAATACCACCGCCAATTTGGAAAAAGCCTACACCTTTACCGCCAGAGTTTTTGCGATACCAATCAGCTAACCAAACCATATATTCAATACCGTTTTTAACGGTGTTTGCTTGTAATTCGTTTTTTATCACATAGCTGGCAAAAATGTTACCAGTGGTGCTATCTTCCCAACCTGGACAAACAATTGGAATATTTTTTTCGGCAGCGGCAATTATCCAGCTGTCTTTAGGATCAATTTCGTAATACTGTTTTAGCTCACCACTTAAAATAACGCGGTATAAAAACTCGTGTGGAAAATAACGTTCGCCTGCTGCTTCGGCATCTTTCCATTGTTTTACTAAGTGTTTTTGTAAACGACGAAAAGCTTCTTCCTCAGGAATGCAAGTATCTGTTACACGGTTATAATGGTTTTCTAATAAATCCCACTCGTCTTTTGGCGTTAAATCGCGGTAGTTTGGTACACGTTTGTAATGAGAATGTGCAACTAAGTTCATTACATCTTCTTCTAAGTTTGCACCTGTACAAGAAATGATGGCAATTTTATCCAGACGAATCATTTCGGCCAAAGAAATACCTAACTCGGCTGTACTCATGGCACCAGCAAGGGTAACCATCATTTTTCCGCCTTCGGCTAAATGTGTTTCGTAGCCTTTTGCAGCATCCATTAAGGCTGCTGC
>JBDTJJ010000142.1:0-2520 GCA_039935895.1 Bacteroidia bacterium
CCTCGTTTCATAAAGTAAGACGAGATGCTTTACGCGAAAAAATGGCGCCAAAATCGGTAGCGGTTGTTTTTGCCAGCGCCGTTCGTAATCGCAGCAACGATGTTGATTTTCAGTTTAGCCAAGATCCTAACTTTTATTATCTAAGCGGTTTAATTGAGCCTGATGCCGTTTTACTTATTTTTAAAGAACCACAAACCATTGATAGCATTATTACCAGCGAAATTATTTATGTGCAACCTCGCAGTCCGCGCGATGAAAGCTGGACAGGCAAGCGTTTAGGCATTGATGGCGTAAAAAAGCAATTAGGCTTTGAAAATGTATATAACAATGAAGCTTTTGCTGATTTGAACTTAGATTTTAAAAAGTTCGAAAAAATTTATCATTCCACTTTAAATAACGATGTGCGCGATGATAAAGGCGATTCGGGTGATTTATTTAGTCTGATTAAAATTTTTAACGAAAAAACAAAAGACCTTCAAACAAAAGATTACTACACTTTTTACGCATTAATGGCCGATTTGCGCGAAATAAAATTACCTCAAGAATTAATTCAACTTAGAAAAGCCATCGATATTACCTGCGCATCTCATTTAGAGTTGATAAAAAAATTAGAAAGTAACATGACGGAATATCAGGCGCAGGCTATTGTTGAGTATGGTTTTAAATACAATGGTTCAGAGTATGTTGGTTATCCATCTATTGTTGGCGCAGGAGAGAACTCCTGTATTTTGCATTATATAACCAATCGTAAAAAACTTACCAAAAATGATTTAATGGTGGTTGATGCCGGCGCAGAATATCATGGTTACACAGCCGATGTTACACGCACTTTGCCTGTATCTGGTAAGTTTAGCGAAGAGCAAAAGCAAATTTATAACCTGGTACTTAAAGCGCAAATGGCAGGTATTGAAACGTGTAAAGACGGCAGTTTGTTTAGAGCGCCGCATAACGCAGCCGTTGACATCATAAAAAAAGGCTTGATGGATTTGGGCATTACTTCTTCACCTAATGAATTTGCAAAATATTTTTTTCATGGTACTTCGCATTACTTAGGTTTAGATGTGCATGATGTAGGCAATTATGGGCGTTTAAAAGCCGGACAAGTCATTACAGTTGAACCAGGTATTTATATTCCTGAAAATTCTGCCTGCGATAAAAAATGGTGGAATATTGGTGTGCGTATAGAAGATGATGTTTTAATAACTAATGATGCACCCGATGTGCTTAGCGGCAAACTTCCAAAAACGGTAGAAGAGATTGAACAGTTAATGAAGAAAAAATAAAATTTATTATTTCTGTTTTTTAAGAACTAATTCGTCAACTGCCATTTTTCCTACTAAACTGCCAATGGCAATACCCATACCACCCATACGCACCGCACAAACTATATTTTTAGAAGTATGTTGTATAATTGGTTTTTTTTCGGCGCCAACGCCCATAATGCCACTCCAACGATGCTCTATGGTATATTTTTGTTTAGGTAAAATACACTCTTTTAAAATGGTTTCCAGTTTGGTTTGTACTAATTTGGTAAGCTGCATATCGGTAGTTTCTTCAGCTTTAAAATCGAGATTTCTTCCACCACCAAATAATATTCGGGTATCAATATTTCTAAAATAATAATAACCTTTTTGGTAATGAAATGCGCCTTCTACTTTTAAATTTTTAATAGGCGATGTAACCAAAACCTGTGCTCTTGCTGGTTTTACATTTAAATTGGGTAATAATTGTTTGGCAAAACCGTTAGTGGCTACAATTACTTTTTTACTTTTTATAGATAAATTATTTGTAAAATGCACTTCAACTTCCTTGTCAGTATCTTTAAGTTTAGCAATTTCCATATTATTTAAAATAATAACTCCAGCCTTGTATGCCTTATTTAGTAAGGTTTGCATCATTTGGCCGGTGTTTATCTGACCTTCGTAATTATTTTTAATACAATATTTAAATCCTGAAAATTGACTTTGTTTTATTTTAGTTTTATCAATTTCATATACATTCTTTAAGCCAATTGCATCCCTCATTTTTTTATTGAATGAAAAAATTAAATCTGCGTTAGCTTCAAAATCACTTTTGGCATCAAAAACCTCAAAGCCACCCAATTGGTTGTAATTCATGTTTTTATCTCCAATAATTTTACGAAGATTTTTTAAACCTTTATAGCGTAATTTAACAGTTTGCCAAACATTATCTTCGGGCATAGTTGTAAGGTCATCTGATAGCTCAGAAACACTGCCAAAGCAGCAAAATCCAGCGTTTTTAGTGCTTGCACCATTAGGTAAAACACCACGCTCAATTACCAAAACTTTATTTTTAGGAAACTTTTTTTTATAGCTGATAGCAGCATTTAAACCTACAATTCCGCTGCCAATTACCAATAAATCAACATTGTTGAAATATGTTTGATTTTCCCAGTAGCTAAATATCATTAAGTTTTTTAAATTTACACAAAATTACAATAATTAGAATACACCTGTTAATGAAGCATTTTACTCGCCTTAAATTTTTAACACTCTTTAT
>JBDTJJ010000143.1:0-5120 GCA_039935895.1 Bacteroidia bacterium
TGGAAGTATTGCCACTATTTCTTATTTCTCTAACGGAAATAAAAATTTAGATAAAGAATATTTAGAGATTTTTGGAGGCGGACAAGTTATCATCATCAACGATTTTAAAGAAATAGAAAAGTACGGCACAAGCAAAAAGATAGATAACTTAGGCAAACAAGATAAAGGTCATAAACAAGAAGTAGCACTATTTTTACAAGCTATTGCTAAAGGAGAAAAATGCCCTATTAGTTTTGAAGAAATTTATCACTCTATGCTTTGTACTTTTAAAGTCGAAGAATCTATTGCCTTAGGCGGACAACAAATTGTTTTATAACGATGAGTGTGTATAGAGAATCATTTGAAAAACTACGCCTATATGTAGAGAAAGAAAATTTTAAGGGCTATGATCCCTATGATACGCTCAACTCGCCCATAAAGTTTAAACTCTTTGGTAAATTTGCGGCGGTACTTGCGCTTCAGTTTCAAAAAAGAAATCCTATAAATATTCGTCCTTTATTGGGTATTAAAAAAGAACACAACCCTAAAGCATTGGGATTATTTTTATATAGTTATTGCAAATTGCAACGCCAATGTTTCGACAAGCTCAATATAACCGCGCAAAGTCTGTCTGAGCCTGTCGAAGACTATAGCACTCAAATAAATTATCTCTTTACCGAATTAAAAGACAATTACAGTAAAGGCTTTAGCGGTTATTGCTGGGGCTATAATTTCGATTGGGCAAGTTCGGGCAAGTATATAAATAAATTTAGTCCAAATATTGTAGTAACGGCTTTTGTTGCCAAAGGTATTTACGAGTATTACCAATTAACTACAGATAAAGATGCCTTACCTATTTTAGAAAGTATTGGAGATTTTATTTTAAAAGATTTGCCCATCACGCAAATGGAAACAGGTATTTGTATTAGTTACACAACGCTTGGAGTAGATAATTGTTACAATGCAAGCCTGTTGGCAGCAACGGTTTTAGCGCAGTTATACAATCTCACAAAAAAAGAAATTTATAAAGAACACGCTATTAAAGCAGTTGACTTTGTAGTAAGCAAACAACACGCCGATGGACATTGGAATTATAGCATAAATGAACAAGGCAAAGAACGCGTACAAATAGATTTTCATCAAGGCTATGTTATAGATTGCATTTCCGATGTGATGCGTTACGCAAACATTGAAAACGAAAAATATACTGAAGCAATAAACAAAGGAACTCAATACTATAAAAAAGAACAGTTTTTTGAAAACGGACAAGCCTTGTGGCGCTTGCCAAAAAAATATCCAGTGGAGATACATAACCAATCTCAAGGGGTTATTACATTTTGCAGAAATAAAGCCAATTTATCTTTTGCAAAAACTATTGCCAATTGGACGATTAATAATATGCAAGATGCAGCAGGATTTTTTTATTACCGAAAACTAAAAACATACACGCATAAAACACCTTATATGCGTTGGAGCCAGGCCTGGATGTTTACCGCATTAACTGAATTAATTATTGCAGAGAAAGAAAATCATGAATAGAGAATTTACCTTAGCGATATATAAAGAACTCTTGACTTCGGCTATTGAGGCAGGTTATACATTAACATCGTATGAAGATTATATTGTGAACGGAAATAATTACAACAAGGTTTTTATTCTTCGACATGATGTAGATGATTTACCTGAAAACTCTTATCAAACAGCTTTAATTGAAAGGGAATTACGCGCAAAAGGTTCTTACTTTTTCAGAGTGGTTAAGCAAAGTATGCACCCTGATGTGATTGAAAAAATAAAAAAACTAGGGCATGAAATTGCATACCATTATGAAGATATGGCTTTATGCAACGGTGATATTGATAAAGCATACCAACATTTTAAAACCAAGCTAGAAATATTTAGACAATACTACCCTGTACAAACAATTTGCATGCATGGTAGTCCGTTAAGTAAATGGGATAACCGCCTACTTTGGAAAAAATACACTTACAAAGAGCTTGGTATTATTGGCGAACCTTACTTTGATATTGATTTTAAAAAAGTGTTATACATTACCGATACCGGCAGAATGTGGAATAACGAAACATCGAGCGTGAGAGATAAAGTTGAATCGGGATATAACTTTAAATTTAACTCAACGTATGATATTATTGATGCGTTTAAGCAAAATAAATTACCGTCGCAAATTATGCTAAATATACATCCACAACGCTGGACGGATAATTATTTTTTATGGATGAAAGAATACGTGATGCAAAACATAAAAAACAGCGTGAAAAAACTTTTAGTTAAGAAGCAAAGTGTTTGCGTTAGGGATTGCAGTGAAAAGCTTTTTGGTAATCCAAAAACTTGAAACGCAAAGCCCGCCGTTGTAATCAACGGAACGCCCATACTTCTACAGGCTCAGTATGACAATAAATTAAAAATTAAGAATTAAAAAGGTATTTTTGCTTTGTGTTAATTAAGAAAACCCGCATACCTGTTTTACATATTATAATGATTGGCTTTCTGCCGTCGTTTTTAAAGAAATTTATTTATCGTTTAAAAGGTTACAAAATTGCAAGCGATGTAAATTTAAGTTTAGGCTGCGTGATTATTGGCACAAATGTGGAGATTGGCAAAAAAACAAGCATTGGCTTTTTTACCATTATACGTGCACGCAATATAAAAATTGCACGCTATGTAAAAATTGGCGCCATGAGTGCCATTGATACCGAAAGTATTTTTATTGATGATGATGCGCGCATAAACGAGCAGGTTTATATTGGCGGAACTAAAACTCAGCAATCGTCTTTAACGATGGGCAAGCGAACTATTATTATGCAAGCCAGTTATATTAACCCAACTATGCCCATTACAATTGGCGATGATAGTGGCATTGGCGGACATTGTTTATTGTTTACGCACGGCTCTTGGAATTCGGTTTTAGAAGGCTATCCTGTAAAATTTGCACCCATTAATATTGGTAAAAAAGTGTGGTTGCCTTGGCGTGTATTTGTAATGCCTGGTGTAAGTATTGGAGATGGTGTTGTGGTTGGTGCAGATTCTATGATAAATAAAGATGTGCCTGCAAACTGCTTAGTGGCGGGCTCTCCGGCAAAAATTATAAAAGAAAAATTTCCTCAGTCTTTGCAAGAAGATAAGAAAAAAGAAATTGTAAACGATATTTTTAAAGAATTTGTTGAGCACATAAATTATCATGATTTTGTAACTGAGCAAAAACCTTTTACCAATGGATTTGAGTTAAGCATTAACAATAAGAGCACAAGCGCATCTATTTTATTTTGCGAAACAGTTGCAGATATTTTCCCTTCAAAAACAAACAACAGTGTTTTAGTTTTGAATAAAGATAATGCTACTCTTGCTGCAAATTATGACATGGTAATTTCTTTAGAGCATAATAATAGAATTGGCACATCGGATGTGGGTGAAGAGTTGGTACAGTTTTTTTCTCGCTACGGCGTACGTTTTAACCGTTTAGATTAACCCATGACTTTACTTGTTTACCTTGGGCATCCGGCGCATTTTCATTTATTTAAAGAAACGATTAAAGACCTGCAATCAAAAAACGTAAAGGTTGTTGTTGTTATAAAAAGTAAAGATGTTTTAGAAAAATTATTGATAGATAGCAAACTTGACTACCTTAATATTTCTGACGCAAATAATAAAGGGAACGCTTACAAAAATTTTGCAAAACGTTTATTTAATCTCGCAAAAATTATAGGTACGTATAAACCAAACTTAATGGTTGGCTCTGCCGCAGAACTTACCGTACTTGGTAAATTATTTCGCATACCGGCTTATGTTTTTTTTGAAGATGATTTTGAAGCCGTAAAAAAATTTGCAAAAATTGCCGGTCCGCTTGCCACTAAATTAATTTGTCCGGATTGTTGCAGTGCCTGGAAATGGGATTATAAAAAAGTAGGCTATAAAAGTTATCATGAACTGGCTTATTTGCATCCCAATCATTTCACACCCGATGCAGAAAAAGTAAAATATATTTTTAACCTGAACGAGAAGAATTTTATTCTACGTTTTGCACAATTAACCGCTTATCATGATGTAGGTAAATCAGGCATTACAACTAATATTGCACAGCAACTAATTGACATGCTTTCTGCACACGGAAATATTTTCATCACATCAGAAAGAGTTTTAGAGCCTCAGTTTGAAAAATATAGAATACAAATTTCTCCATTAGATATTCATCATGCTTTATATTTTGCCGATATGTATATTGGCGATAGTCAAACCATGACTGCAGAAGCGGCGGTACTTGGTACGCCTGCTATTCGATTTAATGATTTTGTGGGCGAACTTTCTTACCTGGAAGAATTAGAACATACGTTTCATCTTACATACGGCATAAAAACAAATCATCCTGAACAACTTTTACAGAAAGTAAAAGAGCTTTTGCAAACATCGGATTTAAAAAAAGAATGGCAAAATAGAAGAAGTACCATGTTAGCTGAACGTATAGATTTTGCCGAATTTATGACAGCTCTTATTCACTCAAGTTTAAAATAATCTCCTTTTTTTAACGATTAAACAGCGCTCTCGGTTTTTGTTTTCCAATCTTTTAAGTTAATTTTAAAACTTGGAAATAGACAACGATGAAGAAAGAGTTACTTATTAAAGAGCAAGGTACCGAGGCGGTTGAGTTTATTTTAAAACACACAGATGTACAGTCGGAAAACGTACATGTATTAAAAACGCTTGATTCTTTTAATATTGAAGCTATTGATGATAGTAATTGCTTTGCTATTGTCAATCTCCAGAAAATAAATGACATCCGTGGCATTAACGATTTCTTTAAAGCCACAAACGCAAAATTACCTGAAGGGGCAGTATTTATTGGCAGTGTAGAAACAAACTTGCAAAGGCAAAAACGGATCTTAAAAAAATTTCCTCTTATTATTGCGCAAATTTATTTTCTGTTCGATTTTATTTTTAAACGTGTTTTTCCAAAACTTTGCTTTACGCGTAAACTATATTTTTTTATCACCGCCGGTCGTAACCGCGTGTTGCCAAAAGCAGAAGCCTTAGGTAAATTAGTATTTTGCGGTTTTAAAATTATAGAAGTACAAGAGATTAAAAACCTAACGTATTTCGTTTGCAAAAAAACCAATAAGCCAATTCCAGAG
>JBDTJJ010000144.1:0-5548 GCA_039935895.1 Bacteroidia bacterium
TTATTATGACGAATAATTACTACGTTGCCATATCCACCAATAAAACGTGCAATACGCACTTTGCCGTCAAATGCAGCCACAACAGTATCGCCTGTGTGTAAACCAATATCAGTTCCGTAATGCGGGCGACGATGTCTCCAACCAAAATCTGACGTTAAAATACCTGTGTAAGGCATTGTAAAACCGCAATTCCAATCGTCTAATAAATAAACAATAGCAGAATCTCCAGGAAATTGCTGTTCAAATAAATTTGGGTGGCAAGATGCCGTATCCCAAGTTCCGTACAAATCATGAGACGGAAACATTAATAAAGAATCTACATCATCATACGCAATAGCTGAAGTATTTACGGTTTGAGTAGTATCGTCTCTTTTATGTTTTTTATCGTCGCTAAGCTTTTTGTTTTTATCGCCAATAGTAGCAAAAGACAACATAGGCACTAATAATGCCATCAAAAATGTTGTATGTAAAATTGTCTTTTTCACTTATTTACTAAAAGTAGAATTGCAAAAATATTTTTTTAAAGTTAATACGCAAACTTATTTTGACATTTTTTGAGGATATTTTTCACCAGAAATTGTTAATTTGCTTCAAAACCTTTGCCTTCGTTGATTTTTTTCCGCAAAATAAGAAATTACAAAAAAGGTTAATTTTTTGAAAAAATCTCGTTTCCAAACAAAAAAAACAATAAAACGGTTTAATATTTTACTTTTGCGCCACATGCAAATTGTTGTAAATACGCGCTTATTAATTGATGGTAAATTAGACGGAATTGGCTGGTTTACCTATCAATCTTTAAAAAGAATTACGCAGCAGCACCCAAATACACACTTTATTTTCCTTTTCGACAGGCCTTTTAACGAAAAGTTTATTTTCGCAGAAAATATAACGCCTATCGTTATTTCTCCGCCAACAAGGCACGTTGTGCTTTATTATTATTGGATGCAATTTGCCGTTAAACCACTTTTAAACAAAATAAAACCCGATTTGTTTTTATCGCCCGATGGTTTGCTGGCTTTAGGTGCAAAATGCAAGCAATTACCTGTAATTCATGATATTAACTTCGAACATTACCCGCAAGATTTAGAATTTGCTGCTCGTCATTATTATAAACACTTCTTTCCAAAATTTGCTGCTCAGGCAACACGCATAGCAACCGTTTCAGAGTTTAGTAAAAACGATATTGCCGAAAAATATAACATCTCTCCCACAAAAATTGATGTAGTTTATAATGGTATTCACAATTATTTTGACGTGGTTAGCAATGAAGTAAAAACTGCTACCAAAGCCAAATACAGCAAGGGTTTCGATTATTTTGTATTTGTAGGTTCTTTACATCCCCGCAAAAATATATTGAGGTTACTAAAAGCATTTCATCTTTTTAAAACCGAAACAAAATCTAACCTAAAATTGGTTTTAGCTGGCGCTATTTTTTGGGGAGAAAGTGAAATGTATGAGTTGATGAAAAAACTAAACATGGAGAACGAAGTCATTTTTACCGGACGATTAGCCAATGAAGATTTAAAAAACATCATCGCTTCGGCATTTGCTTTAACGTATGTACCTTATTTTGAAGGTTTTGGCATCCCAATTGTAGAAGCCATGCAGTGTGGAACACCCATTTTAGCTGCAAATACTAGTTGTCTGCCCGAAATTGCGGGTAATGCAGCCATTTATGCAAATCCTTTTGATGAAAATGAAATAAAAAATGCCATGCTTACGTTATACGAAAATAACGATTTAAGAAACGATTTAATACGTAAGGGATTTGCGCAAAAAAACAACTACAGTTGGGATAAAACAGCCAATTTATTGTGGCAAAGTATTGAACGCGCACTTTAACAACAATTTATTACCTTTGCACGCTTTATGCTAAAAAAACTTTCTATACTATTTTTAGTTGCATTTTTAATTGCTGCATGCAAAAAAAATGATAGTCCGGTTGGTATTGGCTTATTGCCGCAAACAGATATTATTGGCGCAAAATATATTGAATTTATACCCGATGAGGCTTATAGTACCTATCGAAAAAACGATTCGGTATTGCCAAGCAGCCGTTTATCAAATTCAAGTTTATTAGGTTCTTTAAACGACCCTATTTTTGGGCGAACAGATGCTTCCATTTATTGCAGTTTTGAAACCAATTATTCATCATCCGGTTTAGGACAAATTGATTTCGGAATTGGCCCTCCAACGCTCGATTCGGCTGTTTTGGTAATGACATATAATTACCAGCCTTTTACATCTACCATTTTTGTAGGAGATACAAGCGATCAGCTTTCGTTAGATGTTTATCCTATAAAATACAACTTAAATGCAGATACAACCTATTACACAACCGGAAACAACTATTATTACACAACAGGTTCTACTGTAAAAGCTGCCATTCCTTACGACGAGAGTAAAAGTTTAATTTATGGTGGGCATAGCATTAATTTTACGCCACATCTTGGGTGGTTTGCTCCTATAAAAAAAGATACCAATGTTTATGGGCCACCACAATTACGAGTAAGGTTAGCAAACGAATTTGCCGAAGGATTATTTCCGAGTACTATTGATAATAATGCTGTTTTTCAACAAGCTTTAAAAGGAATATATATTACCACTAAACATTCTATTTTACCACAACCGTCTTATGGAAGCATATTTTTTGTTTTTATGGATGGCAATAGCTATATAAATTTTTACTACCATAATTATGGCAGTCCCACGCAAGTAAGTGCTGCATTTTATTGTAACGGAGGTACCTGCAATCGCTTTAGTACATTTAAACACGATTTTAATGTTGCCTCTTCCGATTTGCAAAATCAATTACATAACCTAAGTGATACAGCCACACCAAACAACAATAAGAACCTTTATATACAAGGCTGCGCAGGCGTTGGTGCAGTTTTAAAATTTCCTAATCTTTTAAATTGGATTAATGGTTTGCAAAACAACATTACCATAAATAAAGCAGAGCTGGTTTTAAGAACAGACAGGTCTAACAGCAATTTTTATAATTTAGATAACTATCCGCTACCCGGTCGTTTATATTTAGAAGGCGATACCTTAAACGGACCGCGAGGTTTAGTTGAAGATCCTTATAATTTTGGAGGATACTATGATTTAACAAACAATCTATACACAATTGAAATACCAAATACAGTTAGTCAGCTTGTACTGGGAAAAACAAAAAGCACTAAGTTTTACCTTACCCAATATAACGGAGCTTTATTTCAGGAAAGATTGGTTATTACTGGAAACCAAAAGCCACCGCAGCAGCCATCGCCCGTTGTACTTAGAGTTTGGTACACCGATTTAACGACAAAAAAGCAGCATTAATTTATTTTGCCAGCAAAGAGTAATACGCAGAATCTAAAAACATTCCATCATAAAAATGATCTTCTTTAAAGTGGGCTTCCTTCCTAAAATTATTTTTCAATAATACGTTTTCTGAAGCTGTATTTCTAGGGTCTATAACTGCGGTAATACTGTGTGCTTTCATTTCATTAAAACCGTAATTAAGAACAACTTTTAAAGCTTCATTCATAATGCCTTGCTTATGAAATTCTGGAAGTAACATATAACCAACTTCAGCACGGTAATGTTCTTTTGCCATGCGATAAAAACCAATAATACCCATTAATGTATCTTCTCCTTTTAAAGTTATTGCCCAGTTAATATGTTCCAATTTTTGTACTCCATCCATAACCATTTTAATGTGCGCTTCTGCATCATTTAACGTTTTCATTACAGGTTTAGCAATATAACGCATAGCTTCTTTATCAGAACGAAGCGCAAATACTTGTTCTATATCTTTTGGATTAACAGCCCTAAGACGCAAACGCTCGGTTTCTAAAACGGGAAATGGATTAAAATTTAAAGTCAGCATTTTATCTTTATATAAGATGATAAAACTAAAAGAAAATAATTGCATTTTTGTAAAGCTATGTCAAAAAACAAAAACAATTTTTTAAAAGATCTTAAAGTAGTTGAATTAGCAAGCGTTTTAGCTGGGCCATCAGTCGGTTTATTTTTTGCCGAATTAGGCGCGGAAGTCATTAAGATAGAAAATAAAAAAACAGGCGGCGATGTTACCCGAAGCTGGAAACTCCCTAGTGAAGATAAAAAAAGTGATGTATCTGCTTACTTTTTGGCTGTAAATTTTTTAAAGAAACATTTGTTTTTAGATGTAAGTAATGAAGCAGATTATAAAACCTGTATCTCTCAAATTAAAAAAGCAGATGTAGTTATTGTCAATTATAAAAAAGGCGACGATAAAAAATTGAAACTTGATTACGCGACGCTTAAAAAAATAAATCCAACATTAATTTACGCAAGCATACAAGGTTTTTCTGATACAGATGAACGTGTGGCGTATGATTTAATTTTGCAGGCTGAAAGCGGTTTTATGAGCATGAATGGCACTAAAGAAAGTGGTCCGTTGAAAATGCCGGTTGCCATGATAGACATTTTAGCCGCACATCATTTAAAAGAAGCTGTATTGCTAGCTTTATTAAAAAGAGAAAAAACAAAATTGGGTAGTCAGGTTTCTGTTTCTTTATTTGATGTAGCAGTTGCATCTTTGGCTAATCAAGCCACAAATTGGTTAATAGCAAAGCATTTGCCGCAACCAACAGGTTCGTTGCATCCTAACATTGCGCCTTACGGAGAAATTTTTACAACTAAAGATAATCACACGGTTACCTTTGCTATTGGTAGCGATAATCAGTTTGCAAAACTTTGTGAATTGTTACACATTTCAAAAATTGCTTCCGATAAAAAATACATTCATAATCAATTACGTGTTGTAAATCGTGCAGCATTATTTACTGTTTTAAGCAAAGAAGTAAAAGAACAAACGCTTGTTTATCTTCAAAAAGAAACTACAAAACTGGGCGTTCCCTTTGCAAAGATTAGAAACTTAAAAGAAGTTTTTGAATTACCTGAAGCTAAAAAGTTGGTTAAAAACATTTCTTACAACAAGAAAAAGTATCAGGTTGTTACTTCGTTTCCGGCTAAAATAAAATAGAAAATCATTTCTTCTAAAAAATTACTTATAATGATTATCAATTAGTTATCTATATTTTTAATACATCTAATACTTATGTATCTGAATATAATGTATCTTTGTCTTAAGTAAATATAAAACTATGTTATTTTCATCCGAATTAATTAAAGGAACACTCAAAACAATCATACTAAAATTGCTTACCGAAAATAAGCGTATGTATGGTTACGAAATTACGCAGACGGTAAAAGATCTGACAGGCGATAGAATTCAGTTAACTGAAGGAGCGCTTTATCCAACCTTGCATGCTTTAGAAGCAGAAGGATTATTGACAACTGAAACCGAATACATCGGTAAACGCGTTAGAAAATATTATTCGTTAAGTAAAGAAGGCAAAGCAAAATCTAAAGAAAAGGTTAGCGAGTTTGCCGATTTTATAAACACTATGAAATTTTTATTAGACATTAAGACCAAACAGGCATAATGTATCAACTTAGTGAGCAACAAATAGAATATATCCTCAACGATATTAGACGTAATGGCGTTGAGATGGAG
>JBDTJJ010000145.1:0-4328 GCA_039935895.1 Bacteroidia bacterium
ATCTGCACCTCCATTTAGACTAATGTCGTAAGAACCTACCAGTACAGGAAAATCGCTTGAATAAGATCGTCCGTAAATAATTAAGTTATCGCCATTATCAACTATAATACTTGCAGGCTGTTCATTATCGCTTCCGCCCAAATAAGTTGAAAATAATAAATTAGAACCTGTTGCATCAAACTTAGAAGCCACAATATCAAAACCTAAATACTGGTATGTACCATTAACAACTCCGCCATTAAATGTTTGTTGAAATGCACCTGTTGTAAGTGGATAACCAGCTCCAAAACAAATGCCGGCTGTGTAGCCATTACCTGCATTATCGTAAGAAGCACTCATTCCCCAATTATCGGCTGTAGAACCTGTAAAGGTTGCAAACACCAGTGTTGGATCTATTATTAATGGAAGATTATGATTGTATGTGCCTGTAATATTAATGCTGACAATGTCTTTTTGCAGACTGTATTTACAAGTAATTTGTTGTTCTTGTCCGTTTATAACTTGGTAGGCATAAGGTGCTTGCTGAGCCATATCGCCCACACTTGTGCTTATAATTAATTTGTCATCTTTTATGGAAAGACGGTTTTGGCCAGTAAATTTTAATTTAATTAATGAGGCATCTGCCAAAGGATTTACCGTGAAATCATAACGTACATCGTTGTTATTACTAAATGTTTTTAATGAAATACCTTGGTATAAATTAGTATAAAGAACTTGCTCGCTTAAAGGCACATTGCTTGTCCATTTTTTTGCATCATTGCCTAAATAATAATTATGATAGAATGGTTTTTTAGCTGCCTGTTGTGTGGTTGTATTTGATGAGCTTCCTAAAAACTCCATACGCACCGCATGAAAATTAAGTGTTATTGGTTGTGAATTATTAGCCTGGCTAGTTTTATGATGCGGATGTAATTGCGTTAAACCATCTTGAGGGTAAAATAAGTACGTAAAAGCATTTTTTTCTAAAAATACACGCCCACCTTTAAAATCGCCCTGATAAAGCACTTTAGTATTCCATTGTCCTTTATTTTGAATATAATTTATATAAGATGGTGTATCATCTTTAGCCTGCAATTTTGCAAGCAGAAAAACAGAAAATAAAAAAATTATATATTTCTTTTTAATCATTTAAAGAAAGCGGAAATTTACCTAAGTAAAAATATAACTTTTTTTGGATTAGCCCAATAAATAATTAACTAATTTTAAACGAAAGGGCAATTCTTGTTTGTTAAAAAACAAGTACCTTTAAAATTTGAAGCCAGTTATGAATTTTAAATCTAAAATATTATCCATTATTTTCATTTTTATATGGATGCTTGGATTTTCACAAAGAAAGTCAGCATACTTAGATAGCCTTTTGCGCGCAGGTTTGCCAACACATCAACTACTTTTAAATAATCCTAAAAAGTATAAACTACAAATAATTTACACCCAAATTACACGCGATAAAAACAACAAACCCAGTTTTAAAAATTTTTATTGGAATTTGGATAGCACTAATTTTTTCTATCCGGCAAGTTTGGTAAAGTTGCCCATTTCTATAATGGCCTTAGAAAAACTAAACACACTTAAAAAATACGATATAGATAAAAATACTACGATGATTACGGATAGTGTATTTGTCTGCCAGAAAAAAGTTTTTAAAGATACTACTGCCGAAAACCGCTACCCAAGCATTGCACACTATATTAAAAAAATGTTTTTAGTAAGCGATAACTATGCTTTTGCACGCACTTACGAATTTTTAAGTACAGATTACATCCATCAAACCTTTGAAAAATGGGGCTTTCCAAACATACGCATCGTTAATCGCTTAGATGGCTCTTGCAAAGCAGATACGGCAAAAATAACTTCGCCGGTTTATTTTTTATCCAATAAAGGAGATACATTGTATAAACAACCGCTTACTTTTTATACATATAGCAAACCGCATCCCTTGGCAAATGCCAAAGCAGGCAAGGCACACAACAACGAGTTTGGTAAACGAATTTATCAACCAAAAGATTTTAGCACACATAACTTTATGAGTTTAACTAATTGTCACGAAATTTTAAAACAACTTGTTTTTTATAACCACATTGATAAAGAAAAAAAATATAACATAACTAAAGACGACTGGCAATTTTTAATGAAATATTTGGGTATGTATCCGCGCGAAAGCCTATACCCGGCTTACAATACGAAAGAATATTACGATTCGTTTAAAAAATTTATTTATTACGGAAGCGCCTTACCAACCATACCAAGCGATAGCGTGCGTGTATTTAATATTGTAGGCAGAGCTTATGGTTTTTTAAGCGATTGCGCTTATGTATGTGATGTGAAAAACAATATAGAATTTATGATTTCGGTAACGATGTATGTAAACGAACGAGATGTTATTGGCACCGGAAAATATGAATACGACAAACTGGGTTTACCCTTTTTAAAAGATATAGGGGATTTACTTTACAATACCGAAAAAGCCCGAAAGCCTCAACACAAAGCTAATTTAGAGGAGTTTGATTTATTTAAGAATTAAATTTTACATTTATTTTGTTTTAGGATTGTAGCGCAGCTTCCCAACGTTTGTGTAAAGACTTATGGTACAAGCTAATTCATCAAAACAAAGTAAATTATAATTGGAAATATTTTTAATCAAAATCCGTGAAAACGAGTCCTTTGTATAAAACATTCCTTTTTCTTTAATGTTTCTATAAACTACACATTATAAACTTCGTAAATTTACATCCTAAAAGCATTCAAAATGTCCAGAAGAATAAAATTAATATGGGATTTTCGTGGGCCAGATTCGACAAAAACAGCCGAACATCACGAAATTCATTTGAAGGAATATATAGTTGCAGAGAAATTATCGCCAAATATAACTGGCGTTGAAGTTTTTGACAAAATGTATGCTATTTCTTTTATGGTGGTTACCGATGAAACGATGATACCTGTGCGCGATGCTTTGAAACCACATCGAGGTACCGTTTATTAGTATGCTGTTTTCAGTCGCAGTTTCGTCTTAATTTTTATCCATAATTTTAGCGTTATAGCTAAAAGTATAAGCCCGAAATTAATTTTGTCTAATTTTTAATTCTCAACTCTACATTCTTAATTCTTTTTTCTACTTTTACCCGCAATAGCAGTAAAACCCATGGAAGTAAAAGACTTAGCAAGCACAGCTTTAGCGCAAAATCCGGTTATAGGACGTATGTTAGAATATAACCACGAACAACTTGTTTTTTGTAACGATAACGAAAGTGGTTTAAAAGCCATTATTGCCGTACACAATACTATTTTGGGTCCGAGTTTAGGCGGTACTCGTTTTTGGAATTACAATAATGAAACCGAAGCATTAATAGATGTATTGCGCCTTTCGCGTGGTATGACCTATAAATCTTCTGTTGCAGGAATTAATTTAGGTGGTGGAAAAGCCGTTATTATTGGCGATCCTAAAAAGATAAAATCAGAAGCCTTGCTTCGTCGTTTTGGTAAATTTATCAATACCCTTGGCGGAAAATACATTACTGCCGAAGATGTTGGCGTAAACACCCGCGATATGGAAACTATTCATAACGAAACCGAATATGTAGCAGGTTTGCCTGTCAGCATGGGTGGGGGCGGAGATCCTTCTCCGGTTACGGCTTATGGTGTTTACGTTTCTATGAAAGCAAGTGCTAAAGAAGTTTTTGGTAGCGATTCGCTTGCAGGAAAAAAAGTTTTAATACAAGGTTTAGGTAATGTTGGCATGCACTTAGTAGAATATCTTGCAAAGGAAAAAGCTATATTATATGTGTATGATATTAGTGAAGAGCGCATAAAAATGGCAGTCGATAACCATGGCGCAACAGCAACCACACCCGATAAAATGTTTGATTTAGCTATTGATGTTTACGCACCCTGCGCTTTAGGTGCTACTTTAAATGATGATACATTAAGTAAATTAAAGTGCTCAATTATTTGTGGTGCAGCTAACAATCAATTAGCTGATGAAAAAGTGCATGGCGAAATGGTGACTAAAAAAGGCATTTTATACGCACCCGACTTTGTGGTTAACGCAGGCGGAATCATCAACGTATATTACGAATTAGATGGTTACGTGCGTGAACGTGCTATGGCTCATGCCGAAAAGATTTATGACACTACGGCACATATTATTCAAGTGGCAAAAACAGATAAAATACCAACCTATATGGCTGCTAACCGCATTGCAGAGCAACGCATTGAAGCCATTGGTAAAATTAAAGTAAGATATTAAACTCACAGTAACTAAAATAACAAACGTTCTTTATTATGTTTAACCGACGATTTTTACGCATAAAGATAATGCAAGCTTTATATTC
>JBDTJJ010000146.1:0-3334 GCA_039935895.1 Bacteroidia bacterium
TTTTAACAAAAAAGTGGTCAGTTTTCCTCCACATAATCTAAATCTTTACCAAAAGTTTCTTCTAAATGATAAAGTGAAAAATAGGCAATAGCTAGTAGAATAACACCAGTAACAATGGTTGCAGTAAGACCTTCTTTGCCAAAAATCAGGGTCATTAAAGTTAATAAGTACGATATAAAAATGGTTGAACCTCTAACAAAATTGGGTGCTGTGGTAGTTGCTGTGGAGCGAATATTGGTGCCAAACAATTCTGATGCTGTGCTGATAAATACCGCCCAATAACCAGTTGCAAAGCCAATAAATACAATGCAACTGTAAAATATGGTAACTGATTGTCCGCCGATAGCAAAATAACAAGTAATGGCTAAAACGGTTAGTGTTAGGAAGATAAACAAGGTTTTTTTACGACTTCTTAACCATTGCGAAACCGCGCCACAAACCAAATCGCCAACGGTAATGCCGCTGTAGGCAAACATAATAGCTTTGCCGCCTGTAACCAATTTAGCGTTTAACGGATTATGGCTCAATTTGGCAAATAATTCGGGAGAGAAAATAACCAAGGTGCCCATTACGTACCAAACCGGCACGGTTACAAAAATGATGCAGAGATATTTGAGTAAACGTTTTCTATTGTTAAAAAGCTGAAAAAAGTTGCCTTTGCTGATGCTTTCTTGCTTGATGTTATTAAACATACCCGATTCTAACACACCAATTCGGAGGATTAATAAGGCCAAACCCATTGCTCCTCCAAAGAAGAATGAATGTCGCCAGCTACTAAAAACATCACTCATAAAACCGGCTACAACCGCACCAAATACGCCAATAGTAGCCACAATCATAGTACCGATGCCGCGTTTTTCTTTGCTCATGGTTTCACTTACCAACGTAATTCCGGCACCTAATTCGCCTGCTAAACCAAAACCCGAAACAAAGCGTAATGCGCCATACCAATCGGTTGAGTTTACAAAACCGTTAGCAATATTGGCAATTGAATAGGTTAAAATAGAGCCAAATAAAACAGATAATCGCCCTTTTTTATCACCTAAAATACCCCAAAATATGCCACCAATAAGCATACCAGCCATTTGCCAGTTTAACAGCATTTTGCCGTAATACGCGTTTAGCTCCGCTAATTTTTGTGGCGTTAAACTGCCAAATTGTAAAGGAAGTATTTCGTTTAAACTGTGCGTGCGCTCAACACCAAAAAGCAGCAAATCATAAATATCAACAAAATAGCCAAGGGCAGCTACTATTATTAATTTATTTAAGGCTTTTGATTGATTCATTTACTTGATAGCCTTTAAACTTAAATCTAAACTTTTTACGTGATGCGTTAATGCACCAACCGAAATAAAATCGACTCCTGCCAAAGCATAATTTCTGATTGTTTTTTCGGTGATACCGCCCGATGCTTCTGTTTCAAACTGTTTTTTTATTAATATAACCGCTTGCTTTACTTGGGCAGGCGTAAAATTATCAAGCATAATTCTATCTACTTTTTTGTGTGATAAAACTTTTTTTACGTCTTCTAAATTGCGACACTCAACTTCAATAGCTAATTTTAATTTATTCTTTTTAAGATAAACATTGGCCGCATCAATGGCTTGGATAATTCCGCCTGCAAAATCTATATGATTATCTTTTATTAAAATCATATCATATAAAGCATAGCGGTGGTTAGCGCCACCACCAATAACCACAGCCCATTTTTCAAAAAAACGAAACAGCGGAGTAGTTTTACGTGTATCTATCACTTTGGTTTTTGTGTCTTTACAAAGTGTTTGAAGTTGATGGGTTTTGGTTGCAATACCACTCATGCGTTGCATAATATTTAGCACCAAACGCTCGGCAGTAAGTAATTGATAAGTTGGTCCGCTTATTATAAATGCAATATCTCCTTTTTTTACAGAAGTGCCATCTTTAATTTTTTCGATAAATTTTATACTTGAATTAATTTGTTTAAAAACAAAACGAGCAGCTTCAACGCCTGCCAATATACCATCTTCTTTAACTAACAAGTGCATTTTGCCATTTTGCTTTTTTGTAAGCGTAGCTAAGGTTGTATGATCGCCATTGCCAACATCTTCGGCAAAAGCTTGTTTTACAAATTGTTTAAAGTCGAAATTATTTTGGTGTTTTTTTATAAAAGATTGCATATTATTTTTAATGTTAGCCACAGATTTTACAGATTACGCAGATAAAAAATAATCTATGTTTGTCAGCGTAATAGGTACGAAATTAAAAATTAAAATGAAAGATTTATTATTTAGCATCGATTTCATAAACTAATCCAAAAAAATAATCTGTATTTATCTGTGTAATCTGTGGCAAAGTTTTTTAAATTATCTTCGTCAAATATAAAATGAAAATAATTCTTCTTCAAATAGATAAAACCGACCAAAGCTTTGTTGAACAAGGTGTGCAAGAGTTTAGCAAGCGAGTAAATCGCTATAATTCTTTTGAAACAATTACCATTTCTATTAACAAAACCATACGCAGTAAAACCATTGCTGAGCAAAAAGCCGAAGAAGAAAAGCAATTACTGGCGCACATATCTAAATATGATACCGTTTTTTTATTGGATGAAAACGGAAAAGAATATTCATCCGTTCAGTTTGCTACACAAATACAAAACATATTGAACGCAGGTAAAAAAAGTTTATGTTTTGTAATTGGCGGTCCGTATGGCTTTACAGATGAGCTTCGCAAAAAACATTCATTACTCAGCATATCTAAGTTTACATTCTCACATCAAATGATTCGTCTTTTATTTTGCGAGCAATTATACCGCGCTTTTACCATTATTAAAGGAGAGAAGTATCATCATCAATAATAATTGAAGCTCGTTTTAATTGGTTGTAAAGTACACTAATGTGCCAGCGTTTATTGCGCTTCTTTCTGTTATAGATTTTTATATCTATAACACCGAACATGACTTCCTCTATAAAATTATGTTTAAAATTTATCTTGCTCAAAATGAGCCGATTCGATACTATTTTCAAATTACTAATATATTTAGCATTTAAACACTAAAATAATTAGCATATTTGTAAAAAACTTTAGTGGTTTTTAGTTTTTTGAGGCTCCATGAATAGAACTATCGCCCATATGGATTTAGATACCTTCTTTGTATCTGTTGAAAGATTGCGTGATAGTTCTCTTATGGGAAAACCTATTTTAATTGGCGGCACCAACGACCGTGGCGTAGTGGCTTCCTGTAGTTACGAAGCCAGAAAATTTGGCATTCACTCTGCTATGCCAATGAAATTAGCTCGCCAATTATGTCCGCACGCAACTATTATAAAAGGCGATCATGAGCAATACACCAAGCTCT
>JBDTJJ010000147.1:0-4360 GCA_039935895.1 Bacteroidia bacterium
GGCTTACTTACAGGCAAACATCATTTTGCTACTCCGTTTGAAATGCAAGAACTTTTAGAAAGAGAGAAAATAAAAGTGAAGGATGATAAAATAATTTCTTTTGAGAAATATTTTTGGGATCCGATGATTGAATTGGCTTTGTAATTTCTTGCTGCAAAATTTATTATTAAAAAATATGGCAATAAAAATAAAGACGAATATGTTTTTTCGATAATATCCGATAACGATACCGAAGATATAAAGCATAGAAAGATTAAAAACTTTACACGTTTTATAAATCAAAATCTAAAAAAATTAGCTAAAAGCAACGAATTAACTACCGATATATCTACCTATTGGGCAAGGCACAGTTTTGCTACAAACTCTATAAGAAACGGTGCGAGTATGGAATATGTTATGGAGGCGTTAAACCACAACAACCTAAAAACTACGGTAGGCTATTTTGCAGGATTTGAAGATAAAGACAAAAAAGAGTTTACTGATAAATTAATGAATTTTTAATGCTGTAAAATTAAATTAGATTTGTTGCAAATGCCTAATAACTACACATATATACACGCAAATTTCTACACGTATCACAAAGTGAAAAATGCAATCTGATAAAAAAAAGAAAATAAAAACCTACAAATACCACCGCTTTTTAGATGAGGCAGGCGATACCACTTTTTTCGCCAAAGGAAAACTGCCCATTCAGTTAGGTAGCAATGGCGTTTCTAAATATTTTATTGTGGGTATGTTACAGGTAAACGAACCCATAAATGAATTACGAACAAAAATTATAACGCTGCAAACTAAAATTGAGCAAAGCAACTTTTATAACAAAGTACCAAGCGTAAAAAAACTAATTGATAAAGGCGGTTTTTACTTCCACGCAAAAAATGATGTACCCGAATTGCGAAAGGAGCTTTTTGATTTTATAAATATCGTTAATTGCAGTATTGGAATTATTGTAGCCGAGAAAGATGTAAGCAGGTTTACACTAAAACACAATAAAAAAGAAGCTGAATTTTATGCTGAATTGTTATCGCAACTTATTAAAGATAAACTGCAAAACCATAAACGATTAGTTTTAAATATTGCAGAGCGTGAAGGCTCTACGGCATACAACAACCTAAATACAGCCTTAGAAAAAGCAACCGCCATTTATAAGCACCAACACCCAAACGCAACAGATAACTGCAATGTAACATTTAACGTACAGCCGTTTAGTAAAGAACCCATTTTATCTATAACAGATTATTTGTGCTGGGCGGTGCAACGGTTTTTTGAAAAAGACGAAATACGCTTTTATGAGTATTTACAAGAAAAAATAAATTTGGTGGTAGATTTATACGGTAACAAATTTTACACATCACAAAAACCATTAACACCTAAAAATGAAATAAGTCCTCAATAACCTAAGGAGGATACCCTCCGACAGCGTGAAGCTGACCTTTAGTTATTTCAGACTTAAATACAATACAAATATACAAAAAATAAAATAAACGCACAAAAAGCCTAAAATAGCACTATTATTATACTGGCTATAAAAAACAAATATGAGCATCCACGCAATAAAGCAATACCAATCCGAAGTCGAAAAAATAATTCACTTTGGCGGCACTAAAAAAGAAACCAGTATTCGCAATGCGTTTTACCATTTGTTAAACGAGTATGCCAAGCAAAAGGGTTTAATGCTTGTACCCGAAGTAACTATTAAAACCCCTAAAGGCAAAAACGTAACCCCCGATGGCACATTAAAAGATAGCCTCCGTCAAGATTGGGGCTACTGGGAAAGCAAAGACGAAGCCGATATTATTGATGACGAGATAAAAAAGAAATTTGCCAAAGGCTACCCATCCGATAACATCATCTTTGAAGATAGCCAAACCGCCGTTTTGTTTCAAAACAATGTTGAGGTAGAAAGGGTAAAAATGAGCGATGCCGAAGCCTTAGACCACATTATACACAGCTTTATAAATTTTGAACGCCCCGAAGTAAAAAACTTTCGCAAGGCAATTGAGTTGTTTAAACAAGATGTACCTAAAGTTACCGATACGCTTCGGGATATGTTGGATGAGCAAGAAAAAACCAACAAAAAGTTTACGAGCGAACGCGATAAATTTCTAAAACATTGCCACGATAGCATAAACCCCGATGTTACAAAAGCCGATGTGCGTGAAATGATTATTCAGCACATACTTACCGAAGATATTTTTAATACCATTTTTGACGAAACCCAATTTCATCGTGAAAACAACATTGCACATCAATTAGAGGGTGTTATAAATACTTTTTTTACAGGCACAACAAAACGCACCGCCCTATCTTCTTTACAGCACTACTCGCAAGCTATTAACGCCGCCGCCGCTGGTATTGCCGACCACCACGAAAAGCAAAAGTTTTTAAAAGTAGTTTACGAAACCTTTTATAAAAGTTACAACCCAAAGGCAGCCGACCGCTTAGGTGTGGTTTACACCCCTAACGAAATTGTAAAGTTTATGATAGAAAGTACCGACTATCTTTTACATAAACACTTTGGCAAATTTTTAGAAGATAAAGGCGTAGAAATTTTAGACCCTGCCACAGGCACAGGCACTTTTGTTTGCGATATAATAGATTATATACGCAAAGATAAATTAGAGTATAAATACAAAAACGAAATACACGCTAACGAGGTTGCCATATTGCCTTACTACATTTCTAACCTCAACATAGAGTTTACCTACACGCAAAAAATGGGTAAATATGCCGAGTTTGAAAACCTTTGCTTTGTAGATACCTTAGATAATATGGGCTTTGCATATAGAGGCAAGCAAATAGATTTGTTTGCGCCTTTTACCGAAGAAAACAGCAAGCGTATAAAAAAACAAAACGACCGTAAAATTGCAGTTATTATTGGCAACCCACCGTACAATGCAAACCAAACCAACGAAAACGATAACAACAAAAACCGTGAGTACCCAATTATTGATAAACGTATAAAAGATACTTTTATAAAACAAAGCACAGCACAAAAGGTAAATAAAATTTACGATATGTACGCCCGTTTTTACCGCTGGGCTTTTGATAGATTAGATAATAACGACGTAGTGGCTTTTGTAACTAACCGTAGTTTTATTGATAGCCGAACTTTTGATGGATTTAGAAAAACCATACAGCAAGAATTTGATTACGCCTATATTATAGATACTAAAAGCGATGTTAGGGCAAACCCTAAAATTTCAGGAACTGGGCATAATGTATTTGGCATACAAACGGGGGTTGCCATAATGATTTTAGTAAAAAAATTAAAAAAGGATAATACTAATTGCCAAATACAATATTTTACATTAGACGATTTTTGGCGTAAAGACCAAAAACTACAATGGTTTACAGAAAACCCCATTCAGAAAATTTCATTTGATAATATACAACCCGATAAAAACAACAATTGGATTAATCTTGCTGATAATGACTTTGATACGTTAATTCCATTGGTTAATAATGAGACTAAGTCGTCAAAAAAAGACAAAGGGTTATCTGCAATATTTAAGGAGTTTTCACTTGGTATAAGGAGTGGGCGAGATGAATGGGCGTACGATTATGGCAAAGATACTCTTGAGGAAAAAATGAAATTCTTTTTCGAAATATTTTACAAAGAAAAAGAGAGGTGGGCTAAATCAAATAAGAAAATTCAAATTAATGATTTTGTAAACAGAAATATAAAATGGACTTCTGAACTTCAGGAATATCTTGTTAAGTATTCTTCAATTGAAGAACAAATAACTTCTTTAAAGAACGATATAAAAAAAACTAAATCGAACACAAAGGAACTTGAAAAACGGGTTGAAGTTTTAGAAGTCGAATTAGATAAATATTTGCAATTTGAATTTAAAAAAAATCGAATTTGTGTTTCTTTGTATAGACCTTATGTTAGGCAGTTTACATATTATGATAAAAAAATATTTGAAAGATTATACTTGTTTCATCATTTTTTTAGCTTAAATAAACCTTCTGAAAACATCGTTATTGGGTATTCAGGGATAGGATTTAGCAAGCCATTTCAAACGTTAGCTTCAAATAAATTGATTGGGCTTGATTTTCTTGAAAAAACTCAATGCATTCCAATTTATCGTTATGATGAAAATAGAAATCAAATTGAAAATATAACCGATTGGGGTTTAAACCAATTTACAAAACAATACGGTAAAAAAGACATAACTAAAGAGGCAATTTTTAATTATGTATATGCTGTTTTGCACAACCCTGCTTATCGTAAAAAATATGAGCTTAATTTAAAAAGAGAGTTTCCACGCATACCTTTTTATAAAGATTTTGCTAAGTGGGCAGCGTGGGGCAAAACCTTAATGGAGTTGCACATTAATTACGAAACCGTAAA
>JBDTJJ010000148.1:0-6143 GCA_039935895.1 Bacteroidia bacterium
ATGAAATTTTAGATAACGGTTTTGACGGCCATCATTTTATTGCCGGCTTAGGCGAGCATATTCGTAATTTATTAGTTTGCAAAGATGCCGCAACTATTCAGCTTTTAGAAGTCAGTGAAAACGTAAAGTTAAAATACCAGCAACAAGCGCAAGCATGCAGTACACAATTTTTATTAAAATCGTTAGGCATTATTAATAGATGCGATACGAGTTACAAAGCCGCTAAAAACCAGCGATTGCAAGTAGAAATTGCATTGTTGCAAATCAGCTACCTAAATGCTGCATCGATGGATGCAGAAAAAAAAAAGATAGTGCAGAATCCGGCATAGCCGAAACTAAAACTATCCCCTCCTTGGAGGGGCAAGGGGTGGGTGTTACTTCATTACCAAAACCAATTACACCTATTGAAGTCGTTCAACAAAAAACTACCACAAAACCAGTTGGTACTTTTAAAGATTTAAATTTTAACGATGGCTTTAGATTAAAGCAAACGCAACCAGTTGTTGATGCAAGTAAAACGCAAATTATCGAAGAGAAAGTTGTTGTAAATTATAGTCAGCCGTTTACGTTAGAACAATTGCAACAAAGTGTAGTTGATTACACAAAAAAAATGCAAGAGCAAGGCAAAAAGCAAATTGCGGTTATGCTTCGCCCTGATGTTGTATCTCTTAATAATGAAACAGAAATTATTGTTGGCATTGAAAACAAGGCGCAAATAGATGGCTTTGAACCGATGAAACAAGATTTTTTAGATTTTGTGCGGAAGGCTTTAAGCAATCAAAATATTACGATGCGCATGGAAGAAAAAGCTGCAGACCCGACAAAAAAAGCGTACTCGCCTGCGGAGAAATTTGAGACTATGTTACTTAAAAATCCTGCATTGCTTAACCTGAAAAACAGGTTGGGTATGGAATTAGATTATTAAAAAAAAGCGCGACAACCTCACAAAAAGATTGCCGCACTTTATAAGCAACTCACCCAAACAAACTACTTAACTATAACCACTCTTTTATTTACAACGCCTTCGTTGCTTGTAATACTTACGTTATAAACTCCATTGCTTAAAGCGCTTGCATCTATATTTGTTTTACCAATTATTGATTGCGTTAAAACTATTTTACCATTTATATCATACACTTGTACGGTTTGTTTGGCATCGTTATTGGTTTCTATAACAAAACTACCGTTGCTTGGGTTTGGATAAATATTTACTTCTTCATTACTTAAAGCATGTTGTTTTAAACCTGCAGTAAATGTAGAACCACAAGGTGTTGCGTTTGTATTATAATAATTTTGAATGCTGTTTGCATATTGTTTTAAAATTGGAATGCAAGCCACGTTATTACCTGCGTGTTGATAATCTCTCGCAAAGATGTAAGCAAAATCAATTTTCAACGTATCGCCGGGGTTAAATGTATAAGGACCGCAACTGCCTTGGCCTCTCCTATCACCGGGGTTATTGCCGCTTACCGAAGCTTCTGTCCAACCGGTATTTGCATAAGGATCTCCGGGGAAAAGATATTTACATGCGGGGCTTGTAGAACTTACCGGATTTAAACCAAGGTTTCCATAAGTCATAGGCGCGCCAGTTTCCCAATCTCCACGCATTAAATTGTAAACGGAAGCATACCCGACTGGATTGCCATTTAAAGAGGCAGCAGTATTGTTAAAATAAGTAAATACCGACATTTTTTGGTTTAAAAACATGCCACCAAAAGCAGGTAAATTGCTATGATAGCCGGTTAGTCCACCAGCATCTTCATCATAACTATCGCCATTATAAACATAAAATAAATTTGATGTGGTATCACAGCCAACATAATCATCTGCATAATTTCCTAACTCAAAATCTAACCACATGGTAAAATAAAAATCAGTAATGATATTTGGTGATCGATTAATTACTTCATAATGCGTAAACATAGTATTCCATAAAGCAGAATCAGCAGGACAATTAACTACATATTGCGTGGCATGTGTTTCTACACCTAAATTAGCTACGCTACCAGTTTGAACATGTGTATTACCTACATCGTTTGTTATTTGATAAATACTGTAATCACCCATCATTATTGGATAATCGCCATTAAGTGGGTCATATTTATTATTATGATTTATATCTTTATAGGGCGCTAATTTATAAGAGGTGTGATAAGCGGCTACACCGTTACCCGGCCAGTTTAGTATTTGCGGAGGCATAGTGCTTGCGGTGTATAAATGATTTTGCTGACTATCTACCTGTGTTTTATAAATTGGGAAAAAAGTATCAAATGAATTACAACTCGATGCATCTGCTAATACAGTTATTGTATCAACCGGACCCGGCCAAAAATCAATTCCGTTTTGTCGGTAAGTCATGGCTGCAACACGCAAATTAGTACCAGAAACATATCCACCCATCCAGCAACTTCCCGCAAAAATGGGTGATGAATTACTATTTTTGGGTATAAACGTATTTGTTACAGTTTGAGCATAATCCCAAAACATATCGTTGTCGGTAAGATAAGCTGTTTGATAATTATTCATTAGAGCATTAAATTTCCCGTGTCCGGCAACTGCGTTTTGTGCAAAGCTGTATGCACTTACTAAAGTGCTAAAGGCGAGTAATTGTAGTTTTGTTTTCATAACAACTATTTTTTTCAAACATACTACAATAAAAAGCGTGTGGCGAAATTATTTAATAAGTGGTGGCAGTTTCTTTATATCTGGTCGGTTTTAACAAATAAGTGGTAAGGTAATTTAATTAAAGAATTACATTTGTGTTATACTAAAAACATTTACAGCTAAACTTTAAGGTATGAAAAACAGTAAAATTATTTTTGCAGCAATTATTATCTCTTTTGCAACAGCGTTACAAGCACAAGATTTAGGTATGCAAACACCGCCAGCTAAAGTTAAAGAGTATGGTGTTGGTTTAAGTAACCTAAATAGCTTTTCGTTGCAATATCGTTGGGGAAATGAAAAAACACTTTTTAGAATTAATGCTACCGTTGGCGGCTCTACCGGCTTTGGAAAGGGGTCTAATAATACAACTGAAACGCAGGATACAAATTATGTAAACAACAATGCAAGTACAACTAAAAAAAATTCGCCTATAAATTTTAATACTAGTTTAAGTTTTAGTGTACTTAAAATAAAATATGTAACAGAAAAATTTGGATTAATGTGTGGCGGCGTAGCAGGGATAAGCTATTCAACTACAAATACACAAACAAATCAGACAGGTACTAATACATATTATAATGGGTATAATAATGCTTCTAATGGAAGTTTTCCATATAGTGAAACAATCAAAGGTCATTCTCAAAATATACAGCCCTTTGTAGGTGTTGTATTAGGGGCAGTTTATAAAATTAGTCCTTCTTTTTTAGTTTATTTAGAAATTGCACCTAATATTTATTATGCTCATACTAATACAACTTCTACAACAGCTAGTACTAGTCAGCAACCTAACCATTTTTTAATAAACGGCACAACAAAAAATGCTACTAATACTATTGGTATAGCAAGCCTAAGTAACTCAGGGGCTATGCTAACGTTTGTTTATAGAATTACTAAGTAATTATTTGTGCTTTAAAGCCCACTCTTTAGCAAAATAAGTAAGTATAATTTTTGCTCCGGCGCGTTTCATGCTTAGTAAAATTTCATCACGGGTTTTATCGCCATCTATCCAGCCTTTTGCCGCAGCGGCTTTTATCATAGCATACTCGCCACTTACATTATAAGCAGCAACCGGTAAAGTAAAATTATCGTTCAATAATTTTATAATATCTAAATAAGATAAGGCAGGTTTTACCATTAAAAAATCAGCCCCTTCTGCAAAATCAAACTCAGCCTCTAGTAAAGCTTCTTTGCTATTTGCCGGGTTCATTTGATATGTTTTTTTATCGCCAAATTTTGGTGCGCTTTCTAAAGCATCTCTAAACGGACCATAAAACGCGCTTGCATATTTTGCAGTATACGCCATGATAGAAACGTTAGAAAAACCTGCTTCGTCAAGCTCTTCGCGTATGTAGCCAACTCTTCCATCCATCATATCACTCGGGCCAACAATATCACTTCCGGCTTCAGCCTGTGCAACGGCCATGCGTGCTAAAATTTCTAAAGTTTCATCATTTAAAATTTCTCCATTTTTCACAAAACCATCGTGTCCGTCGCTGCTGTATGGGTCCATTGCGACATCTGTCATAAGTATTGCTTCCGGAAATTGTTTTTTAATTTCTTTAATGGCGCGCAAATAAATTCCTTTTTTGTTCCAGCTTTCAGAAGCGGTTTTATTTTTTAATTTTTCTTCTATGTTTGGAAATGGCGCAAATGTAGTAATGCCAAGCTTCATGCAGCTTTCAATTTCTTTTAGCAATAAATCTAAACTCCAGCGATAAATACCCGGCATAGATTTTATTTCTGATTTTAAATTTTTCTCATCGCTTAAAAAAACAGGAAATATTAAATCGCTTACCAACACATTATTTTCTTGTACAAGATTGCGAATGGCTTGATTTTTACGGTTTCTGCGTGGACGATGTGTTATCATATTAAATTGTATTATGTACTTTGTCTATTGTCTTACGTTGTGGTATAACTTGCTATTAACTATTGGTATCAATTAATTACTCTTTGCTTAACTGCTTGTGCCGGATTGCCTTGATAAATAGTATAATCGTTTAAGGTTTTTGTTGCGATTGAACCAACTGTAAGTACAGCATGAGCACCAACTACAACACCGGGGCAAACCACAGATTTTGCTCCAATCCAACTTCCTTTTTTGAGTGTAATGTTGCCAATAATTAAATCGAAGGTTGTTTTTTTATAATCGTGGTTGCCGCATAAAAGCATAGCACCTTGAGATAGGCAAACATCATCTTCAATGACAACATCGGCTAAATTATCTATCCAAACATGTTCGCCAATCCATACATTATTAGCCACATTTAAACGCCACGGGTATTTTATGTTTACATGAGGTTTAATAACCACGCCTTTGCCAATTTTTGCACCAAATAGTTTAAGTAAAAAAACTTTTATAGAATTTATAGGAAAGGCAGATTTAAAAAACGCTGCACTAACAAAATACCAAGCAATATTTGCAAAAGCAGATGCGCCGTTTTTGTACCAGCTGTTATTAAATGAAGAAAGATTGGTTTCTTTTTGCATACAGCGCAAAGTTAGTTAAATCAATTTAAGATTTTACGCATAAAAAAAGAGCTTGTTATTAGCAAGCTCTTTTTAATTTATTGGGTTGAAGAAATTATTTTCCTCCGCCTTGCATTTTTTTCAAATCGTCAGCTTTCATTTCGGTATAACCATCTGTTGAAAGTGTAAATTCAGAGTCTGCTACAGGAGATAAAGAAACTTTGGATGCAGAAAATTTCATTTTATAAGGCCCTTGTGCTGTTTCAAACTCAAGTGGCGCACCTTTTAAACCTTTTAATTGTCCCATCATTTTACCACTGCTATTGTTTGGTAATTTTTCAGTGTACCAAACGGTTACTTTTTGCACTTCACCTTTTTGATCTTTTACTTCAATAAGTGCTTTTTTACATTCGTAACCAGCAATTGTTTTCTTTTCGTCTATATAAGTAATTTTTGGCTCAGCTGCTTTTTTAGCGTCTTTTTCTAAATCAGCTTTGCTCATTTTGATAAATGATTTTTGCCCCATACCATCCATTAAAGTAAGGCTTCCGTTATCATCGTTAACTGTTGTGCTGGTCATCATGGCCGAAGAAAATTCTGCACGAGATTTTTTAGCTTTAAACATCATGGTTAATTCCATGCCTTTCATCATACTTGCTTGCTCTGGCGGCAAACCTTCCATAGTTACGCCATACGTTACAGAACCTTCGTTAATTTGAGCTTGTGCGGCAAACATACCTGCAATAGCTACTACGGTTAAAAAAATCTTTTTACGCATATTTCTTTTGGTTGTTAAGTTAATGAATTTGTGAATCTTCGATTTCATGTTAGTTTTTGTTTTTATTTGATGGTGAAATTACAATTAATGTGCCAAACTATTTGCTTGTTTTTTTTAACGGAATGTAAAAGTGATGAGCGGTTGTTATTGTATAGATTTAAAAAATTCATCCATTTCCTGCAATGTTATTACTTTGTAATAAGCCGGCAATTCAAAATCGGTATCGGCAATT
>JBDTJJ010000149.1:0-4466 GCA_039935895.1 Bacteroidia bacterium
AGATATTACTAATGGAGTGTATTTTGTACACATTACAAATACCACCACCGAAGAAAAAGTAATTAAAAAACTGGTTATTCAATACTAATTGGTATTGGTTTAATATAAAACCCTTTGCTTTATAGCGTGCAAAATTGGGTGTTCTTATAGGTGTTATAAGTATGCACTTAGTAGGGACTTTCTCCTCTGCAAGACCCGCACCACGATGCCCAAAAATCAACCAATACAATTTTCCTTGTAAAGATGATAAGGCTATTTGTGCGGTGCTATCCTGATTCCAATAATTTAATGTAGGGACTTGGTCGCCAATATTTAAACCAATTGTTTGAGCCTGTATATTAACAAACAAAAAAGTACAAAACAAAAAAGTAATTAGTTTTTTCATGAGATTTAATTTACAGTTAAGGTATAAATTATTATTTAAACGACGTATTTTTTTTCACATGTAAGATTAATCGTTATTATGTATTTTTTATTATTTACACTTTACTTAGTTTTGCCTTATACATACTCCTTTATACTAATTATGGAAATTATAATTGTCAAAAATACTCCCAATATTGCCATCAAAAAATGTCAATGCGCAAATTGGCTAACCCATTGGGAAAATAATTCAAAGCAAAAGGTGCCTGAAAAATGTGCTGCATTTGGTTGTGTCAATAAACCGGAAATTGCAGCTACCGTTAAACAAACCAATGACGTGTATAATTACATTATTCCGTTTTGTATCGAATGTAACACGAAAGACTTTGAATTAAGTGTTTGGGATTTCTATTTAGTGTCCGAAAATGAAAATGAATTTTGCACTAAGATTGAAATTGAAATCTCAATAAATAAAGACAAGAAATTATTATGTAAAGGGAAGAAACTAATTAAAAGAATATTAAATTATAGCTAATTGTTTTCATTCTGTATTTGGATTAAATTCAATCTGTAATAACTACCTTTTCGCTTAATTAAAAAACAAATTACTGTTTTGAAAATTAAGCAAAAAAAAAATAATGCGGCTTTACCGCTTTTCGTTTCGGTGGGTTAGTAGCTCCAACACCGTAAACGAAAAGCCGTTTTTTAAATTCCATTGGTAAATGCTGTAAGACCTGCAAGGTGTTCGCTATTACGAAAAAAAGCCACTCCTAATGAACAAAGGATTTATTTCAATTAGTTTAAAGTTAAGGTAAACTGTTTGTGTTTGGTGTTATAATACATATAGACGTTCTTTTTAGTTATCCGTTTACCTTTTTGTTTAGCCCAAAAGATAGAAGTAATAAAAGGATAAGCAAGAAAACGCAATTGATTTGGTTTAAGTTTCTTTTCCTGAATGTTATTTTTATCAATAACGGTTTGCACGTAGGTTTTAAAATCAACCTCGTACACTTTCTTATTAATTACAATAGTTTGCATAGTATTTAGTCTAAAGGAGTTAAAATAAATTCAACTAATTGCTCTTGTGAATATTTATAATTCAAATACTCCGAATGAGAAATATTAAGTATTTCACATAACTGAACTACATTTTTGCGGTAAAGCTCTTCTCTTGAATAATTCATTTTATTTATAATTAATGGTATCTAAAAAAGAGGCTGCCGAAAGCAACCCCTTTTATTCTATATGGTTTAGATTTTTACAAGTGCATTAAACGCCTTTTGAGTTACTTCGGCTGTTTTACCAAATAAGATATTTTCAAATTTTACTTTGCCATCTTTGTAACTACGTTGGTGGTCTAAATAATGTGTAATACCATTATATGCACCCCAAGCTGTACCCATTATTTCAGATTGTCCAACACCTGTATTATAAGAAGCAAAAACCGCCTCTTGTATATTTTTAATACGGCTGCTATCTTCTTTCTCGGATTTAAACAAGTCAGTAACTAATTTTTTAACTTGTATATCTGTTATAGATTTCTTCGCAAGAAAATTGAAGCACTCATTTAATTGCTCGGTGTATGTATGTGTAATGCCTAATAATTTATGCGCATTGCTTAGGTTTTGTTTTACGTTAGATGTATGACGTATTGAAATTTTATTTTGCGTGCCATACAAAGCAGCGTTTAAAGTATTTTGACAAACTACCCTGATTGGTGTAATGGCAGCCACTACCGAGCCGCTGCCATCATGTGATGATGTTAGCAATACAAAAACTTCGGTATTATCCTCTGTCCCTTTGATATTAATAAAATCGGGCATCTTAGCAGAAATAAAAATACGCTCGCCATTTCCTAAAGCTCCTGCGGTTTCATACATGGCACAACCTGCCTCCGTAATACTATCAAAGAATAAAAAAGCATCTTCATTTTGCACCACTTCATACCGTGCGCCAACAATACCAAGCGGGAAATTTGTATCCTTTCTATATGTAACAAATTTATCATTGATAGGAATTATCTTACCATCAATATTTGCAGTCGCATTTGTTTTGCTAACCGAATAATTTAATCCCGCTAACTCGATAGCTTGCTTTGATGTCATGGCTTCATTTACGATTTGACCTAAACCGTGCCAAGCTGTTTTGGTACTTGCAAAACTTACTTTTCCTTTTGTTTCATTTAAATTGTGTGCCATTTTTTTGATTTTTTTAGTGTTATTAATTGATAGTTTTTATACTACAAATTTACGCTACAAAAAACCTATAACACCATGAAACACCCTTTGTTTACTGACAGTACAAGCCATGTCCGACTTTTATCTCCAATGATTTGACGTAGGCAAACACGATTGAAATTCCACTTTAAAATTGCTTTTTGAAACAACCAAAAAATTACTTCCATAACATGGTTATCAAAAAGCATATCAATAAAAATTCCTTATCTTATTTATGTTTTTATTATGGTAAAATATTCCGTGTAAAATTGTATAGAATAAAAATAATTTCGAAGTTTGTAAAATCAATCCTCCACCCACCGCCCGCCATTCATTAAAAGTATATAGTAATGTAAATGGACAAGTAAAGGAATAAAGTAGTTAATAGAGGCATTAAATAGCCCCAGCGATAAAAATTTAGGGTATCATCTTATCGAACAAAAAATCTCAAAAAAAAGGAAACAAAAAATAGCAAGCAGGAACAGGATTTTCCTGTTCCATTAGCTGCTTGCCGTTTGATAAAAAACTACGTATCAATTAATTGAATAATTTGAAAGAAAAATATTTTTACATTTTAGCACAATAAAAATGTAAAGTGCCGTTTAACTAACTGATTAGTATATATAAATAATATAAACACCACTGTAAAATGCCGAATATAGCCGTTGATGAACACAGCCACAAAGAAGCAAAAAAACTCTGCAAAACATTCGATATAAGTTTAGGTGAACTTGTACAGCATAGTGTAGTCTACTTTAAAAAGACCGGCATCAATCCGAGCAATGCCGATAACGAAAGCCCGATAAAAGCGATTAAAGAACTAGATAAACACATCGGACAGATTGTCGCTTTTATCAGAACACATGAGAAAGAAAAACTAAATCCACTGCTAGAATATTTAATTATTATCAGCAAGCAACTGGACGATACGATTAAAAAATTACCTCAATCCGAACGTTTTGAAGAAGTGTTTACAGCCGTAAACAGACACGCAAGTTTACTTATCGACAGCCATAAAAAACAGGTAAATGCCCTCCAAAAAACACAGCAGGAAATTAATCAGGAAAGCCTAAAAGAGCTAAAAGCCACCAACAAAAACATAACAGATTTAATTAAGGCTTTTAACAATTTACATGGTGAACAAGAAGCCATCAAAAAAGTTATAGAAACCAAGCTCGGCAAAAAAATGTTCAGCTAAAAAGTTATGTACGTAAAAGTAATCAACCCAAAAACGCACGGCAAAACCGAATATAATAATAGTGGCAGTTGCACCGCTTTGGTAAATTATTTAAGTAAAGAAGATAATGAAAAAGGGCTGGAACGGGAACTATACTTTAACAATAATCAGGACAAAATAAGCAGCATCGAAGTAATCCGAAGCATCGACAACAACTGCCCGAACATCGAAAAAAACGAAGCTAAGTTCTATAGCCTGGTCGTTGCTCCCGAACCAGACGAAATGCAGCACCTTAAAAGCGACCCCAACCGGTTAAAAGAATATGTTCGGGACACGATGGATATATACGCCAAAAACTTTAATAAAAAGGATGGCACAAACAAAAACCTATCAGGAAACGACCTTGTTTACTACGCCAAAATGGAGCACAACCGGTATTATAAAGGAACCGACGAGGAAGTAAAAAAAGGCAATGCTAAACAAGGCGATGCCTTGCCCGGTGATAATACGCATGTACACATCATTGTAAGCCGCAAAGACAAAAGCAAGGAAGTAAAACTATCCCCGTTGGTAAACAGCAAAAAGCTGTTCAGCCGTGAAAACTTTAAAACGAAGTGCTGCGATCACTTTGATGAAAAGTATAAATACGAAGGTTCAGGCAGGGAGCTTGAAAAACACCTTGTAATGCGTGATGGAACAATAGAACAGCG
>JBDTJJ010000150.1:0-3299 GCA_039935895.1 Bacteroidia bacterium
AGGTTGTAAAACTTGCCGACCCGTTTACAAGGTTGTTAACCCGCACGCCGTTTACGTTTACCGCAAAATTGTTTTGACTATAACCACGTATATTAAACCTAAAATTACCACTACCTATAAAGTGAAATATAGCAGCACTGTAAAAAACATCTCGTGATGAACCTAATAGTGCAGATACATCTTGCCCTTGTAGGTTGTTATTACCTGCCGCATCACCAGTAGTATTAAAAATAGGTAAAATACCACCACCTTGCGATGTTTTAACGGTATCAATCTCAGGGTTATTAATAATTCTTTCTGTTGTATCTATTTGCGAAAATGAAACAACGCTTATAACAGTAAAAAAAATTACGAGTAAAAATTTATTCATCAGCAAGTTTATAATCCTATTTTTTAAATGTATAATCTTTTTAAAGTGGTTTGAGGTGTGTGTTTAGTTTATGTAAAACTAAATCCCTGTAGGATGTTCACGTTAAAAGTGGAGCAAAAATAGTCTATTTTTTAAATCTGCAAAACCGCATTGTTGTTATGTAATAGTTATGCTTTTATGGAGGAAATCTGTTTTTTACCTAAAACTGATAAAAACAGCTATATTTGCCCACTTTTAACGCAAAAACCATGAAAAATACTTTAATAATTGCTTTTTTACTGCTATTTATTTTAACAAATAAGGCTCAAGAACTAGATAAAACCAAAAAATACACGCCGGTTGCCATTGGTTTTTGGAATTGCGAGAACTTTTACGATACATTGAACGATCCTTTAAAAAATGACGAAGATTTTTTACCATCAGGTACTTATGGTTGGACGGGCACAAAATTTAGAAATAAATTAGATCATATCAGCACCGTAATTTCTCAATTAGGCACAGATGCTACGCCTGATGGGGTGGCTGTTATCGGACTTTGCGAAATTGAAAATCGTTCTGTTTTAGAATCTATTGTGGCTGCACCAAAATTGGTTTCTCGCGGTTATAAAATTGTACACGTTGAAGGCCCCGATAGACGTGGCGTTGATGTAGCATTTTTATACAACCCAAAATATTTTAAAGTAACTTCTTTTCACTCGTATCGTTTGGTTTTGCCAACTGATAGCACATACCCAACGCGCGATCAGCTTTTGGTTTCAGGTAAATTACTGGGCGAAGATTTTCATTTTATTATTTGTCACTGGCCTTCTCGTGGCGGACCAAACAGCGAAATAAACCGTATGGCTGCCGGAAAATTAGGAAGAAAAATTATAGACTCTTTGTTAAGTGTAAATCCAAATGCGAAGGTAATTTTAATGGGAGATTTAAATGACGACCCAACCGACCCAAGTGTGCGCAAAGGCTTAAACACCACCGGAAAAGAAAAAGATGTAAAAGCGCCATTATTGTTTAACGCCATGGAAGCCGATTTTAAAAAAGGAAATGGTACCCTTGCTTATCAGGACGCATGGAACTTGTTTGACCAGCAAATTATGACACCCGCATTGGTAAAAAACGATTATACAAGTTTAGAGTTTTATCAGTCGCATAGATTTAATAAGCCCTTTGTACTTACCGAAACCGGCAAATACAAAGGCTATCCTTTGCGCACACACTCTGGCGGGCAATACACAAACGGTTATAGCGATCACCTTTCGGTTTACTCTATTTTATTAAGAGAGACTAAATAATAATTCTCGACGCAATTCTTTTTGAAAACTTCAAACGCTATTCCTTCTGATTTAGTTTTAGTTATTACCTCGTTTTCTAAATATGGACTTGATGTTTCTCAACTAAAAGCCGAAGATGAAAGTGCTGATTACGGAGCTTACACCTTTATTCTTGATGGTAAACGAATTGTATTTAGAGTTGCAAAAATTACACCTACAAAAACAGGGCAGTTTGTTACTTTATGGAAACGAAAACATAAAGACGCACCCATTGAACCTTTTGAGGTAGAAGATGATATAGATTTCTTTATTATCAGTGCAAGAAACGGTAATTATTTTGGACAATTTATTTTTCCGAGATCAGTTTTGCACAGCAAAGGTATTTTATCTGATAAAAACAAAGAAGGTAAACGAGCCATAAGGGTTTATCCGCCTTGGGATAAGACTGCCAATAAACAAGCTACAAAAACGCAACAATGGCAATTAAATTATTTTTTAGATAACACTGCCGACATAAATTTAGCCAAAGTAAAAAACTTACTCTTCGTTTAAAACAACAACGCCTTTTTCATCTGCAAATGATGAGGTATTGTTTTTTATATCTTCTATAAAATCAATATTCGTTAAAGCAAAACGTAAAAAGTTTTCGTAACGTTCTTGCGGAACATCAGTAGGAAATAACCTTCCATAAGTAGTTTCTATTTGATTGATGGCTTGTTCGTTTTTTTGTTTGATAGAACGAATGCCTTTCTGTTCAAGCATTTCCAAGCCTTTTAAATTCTTTTGTAATTCAGCTTCGCTAGTTGCTTCTAAGGTTTTATCAACTTTACTTATTTCTGCACGCACGGCATGGTATAAACTTTTCAGTGCTTCTTTTTCTTTGTCTAAAGAAAACGGTTGCTGACTAAGCGCGTAACTTTTTATCAACTTATCTTTTTCAGTAAAGAAATTCGCTGTGCTTAAATTTAACTTCTGCATTTTTTGTTGCAGATTTTTATCCAAGTAAAAAATAAAATTACGTGGCATCAACACCGGAAACGAAATTTGTGCTTCTTCACACATAGCCTTGTATTGCAACCAATAGGCTAACTCACCCGGGCCACCAACATAAACCACATTAGGTAATATTTTTTGTTGGTACATTGGTCGCAACACTACATTCGGACTAAACCTTTCTGTCTCTGTATCAATTAATTTTTCTATTTCTTCTTTGGTAAAAGTAATATCTGTATTTAAAACTTTATAGTTCTCGACTTCGCTCGAATCGACAGTTTTTTCTTTTACAATACGTTCACGCAAGTTTTTATCGGTATAAAAAATATTTATTTCGCGCGGTGTTACTTGTGCATCATAACCTTGTTGCTTTAGTTTTTCGTTTGACGCTGTTACATTTTTATAAGCGGTATTTTCAAAAATATCTTTTTTAATTTCGGGTATAAATTCTTGTTTCAGGACTTTGCTATCGCCATCTAAAACAACCAAACCATATTTGCCAAACAACTCATTTACCAAGTAACGTGTAGCACTTGCCAAATTATTACGTGAATACGCATTGCTTAAAAGCGTGCTTAATTTTTCAGCTTGCTCACTCTCGCCCAAGGCTTGTTTTATTTCCGCTAAAAAAGCATCCATTCCCTCTAAAGTAAATAAACCTACGCTAC
>JBDTJJ010000151.1:0-10857 GCA_039935895.1 Bacteroidia bacterium
AAAAATGCGTGTACCGCATGCCCACCTTCGTGTACCATCGTTACCACATCGCGCTGCAAACCAACGGCATTCATAAAAATAAACGGCACGCCACTTTCGTATAAAGGATAGTTGTAACCACCCGGCGCTTTTCCTTTGCGGGAAGCTAAATCCAAGTGTTTCATTTCTTGCATCGTTGTTAAACATTCGCCAAAGTGTTTATCGGTAACGTTAAAACATTCTATCGATTTTTGCAATAATTCATCAGCTGTTTCAAACGGGTGCAACGGTTTATGATTGCCCGGATCTACTTCGCTATCCCACGGACGATAAGATTCTAATTTCAACTCTTTTTTGCGTTGCTCATCAATGGCTTTGCTTAGCGGAACAAAATATTTTTTAATACTTGCATGAAAACTTTGGCAATCGTTTAGGTTGTAATCAAACCTGCCAAGTTCTTTAAATTTGTAATCTCTAAAGTTTTTAAAACCTGCATTCAGAGCCACTTGGTGACGTAAATCAACCAATTCCTGAAACAATTTATTTAGCGCATCTTCATCTTGTTTTTTACGATTTTGAATTAACGTATAAACTTCTTCTCTAATTTTTCTGTCGGTATTTTTTAAGTACAAAGCAGCTTGTTGAAGCGTTATTTCTTTACCATCATAATGTATAGTTTGTTTGCCCGTAATAGATGCGTATTGCGAAGATTTGGTAGCAATTTGAATACCGAGCGGAATATTTTCTTCTCTAAATAATTCGATGTTATTTTTTATAGAACGCAAATACGTAAAATATTTTTTCTGATCTAGGTCGTTTACAAAAGGCGAAGCAATTAATTTTTTGTTCAGCTTATCTGTAAAAGGTGCAATTTTGGGGTCTATTTCTGTAACGAAAAACTCATAGCTTTTATTTAGTTCTTCGTTTTCGGTATCGCAACTTTGTTTAATGTAGCGCCACGCAAAGTTCTCACTCACAGCGGCTTCCAGCTCGTTTACATCAAGCATCCATTTTTCTAATTCGGTAGAAGAAGAAATCTTTCTGTCTAAAAGTTCGTTATATAAAGCCTCTAAATCGTTCCAGGTTTTAATATCAAATTTTTCTGGAAGATAATTTCTGTTTGTTTTTTGAGTTGCGTTCATGGGGCTAAATTTAAGATTTTAATGTTAAGTCAATTCTTATATAAACATTTTAAATTTAACATGCAAACACATTTCTTATTTAGTTTTTAAAATTTTTCACGTTGTTCTGAAAGTATTGATAATAAAGGCTTTCCAAGAGTTTATCAACAGTTTATCGAAAAAACAAAATGTTTAAAAGTGCACATAAAATGTTAATTGAATAATTTGTCGCAACTCCTTAAAAAAGAGAAATTTACATTGTTCTTTAAATTAGCTTTTGACCGTTTCTTTTTAGTCATTGTAGGCGCAAAAAAGCTAAATAACAAAGGTATAGGCACAACCTAAATGGATGCCGAGTATTTACTTTAACCATATATACAATGGCTAATAAAAAAATCCAAAAGGGTTATAAACAGGTTTTTACAAAGTTTATAACCGTGAAAGGAAAGAGGATATATCGCGCCAACGGTCGTCCTTTTTGCTTTCTTGTTAAAGAGTAATCCTTAGCAGTCAAAGACCCTCGATTAGTAGTCGGGGGTTTTTGTTTTGACAAATGTAAAATAATTAAGAAACCATTGTTAATAGAATTACAGAATTTAACAGTAACATACAAAAAACTTAGTAACACTATGTTATTAAAAACTTCCAAAAAGCAATAAAGTTGTATCAGTTTTATCCTTATACTATTACACCAAATATAAAATTCCAATTTAAAACTTTGTAGATTTGCCTGCAAATGCTTCCCGATATACATACCGAACAACACGTTGAGTTTTTAGTAAAAACTTTTTATAGTCGTGTTTTAAAAGACGAATTGCTTGCGCCTCATTTTAAAAACATAGATTTTGAACATCATTTTCCGCGAATGATTGCTTTTTGGAGCTTTATTTTGTTGGATAAAGAAGGCTACAAAGGCAATGTATTTGATAAACACGTAGGTTTAAACATACACGAAGCCGAGTTTGAGCATTGGATTTTTCATTTTACAAAAACCGTAAACGATTTTTTTGAAGGCGAAAAAGCCAATTTGGCAAAACAACGCGCCGAGCTTTTAAAATACACCTTTTTAAACAAGCTAAATCAAATATATGCTAAGCATGTTTAGGTTTATGAGAAAAATCTTGTCAGTTCGAGCGAAGTCGAGAAGCTTTTTTGCCTTAGTTCTCGACTTCGCTCGAACTGACAATACTTGGTCGTCTATGTTTTTCTCAATCAATTGAAACGTTAATTTTAACAACCGCAACCTTGAATTTCGTATCTCTAATCTAACATCTAACGGCTCAATTACTTACGCTTATTTTATTATCTTCGCACTCGTTTTAAAACGGTGGAAAAATTTAAAAAAGATATAAATTTAACTAAGCTTCCGGCGCACGTAGCAATCATTATGGATGGCAATGGCCGTTGGGCTAAATTGCAAGGCGCAGCGCGCATTTTCGGGCATCAAAACGGTGTAAAATCGGTTAAAGATACCGTAGAAGCCGCCGCCGAATTAGGCATTAAATACCTTACACTTTACGCTTTTAGTACCGAAAACTGGAACCGTCCGGGTGATGAAGTTTCTGCCTTGATGGAACTTTTGGTAAAAACAATTCATGCTGAAACGCCCACACTAAATAAGAATAATATACGTTTACTAACCATTGGCGACACCAACAGTTTGCCCGAAAAATGTATAAAACAGTTACACGAAGCAATGGCCGAAACGTCTAAAAACACAGGTTTATCGCTGGTTTTAGCGCTTAGTTACTCTGCCAAATGGGAGATTGTAAACGCCGTAAAACAAATTGCCGAAGAAGCAAAAAGCGGCAAATTAAATCCGCAGGATATAACCGAAGCTTTATTTGAAAGTAAATTATCTACCAAAAATATTCCAAACCCCGAATTGATGATACGCACCAGCGGCGAGCATCGCATTAGTAATTTTTTGGTGTGGCAATTAGCTTACGCCGAGTTTTATTTTACCGATGTTTTATGGCCCGATTTTAGAAAAGAAGATTTTTACGAAGCCATTGTAAATTATCAGCAACGCGAACGTCGCTTTGGCAAAACCGGCGAACAAATAAAAAACAACGCATAAGCTGCTTGAAAAAATACGTTCTCATATTTCTGCTTTTATGCGCAACTAAAATTACAACCGCCCAAGTTGTTATTGGGGGTGGCGATGAAATTGATTATGCCAACCCAAAAGAATATACCATTGCCGGCAACGAAATAGAGGGCGTTGTTACGCTTGATAAAAACGTACTTGTTTTAGTGTCGGGTTTAATAAAAGGGCAACGTGTTAAAGTGCCCGGCGAGAAATTTTCGGATGCAGTTAAAGCCCTTTGGAAACAAGGTTTTTTTGATAACGTACAGATTAATGTAGATAAAATTATTGGCGATGATATTTGGTTGAAAACCGTTGTTATTGAAAAACCTCGCTTGGGACAATTTACATTTAGAGGGGTTTCAAAAAAATCGGAAGCAGATGAAATTCGTAAAAAAATTAAATTAGTTACTGGTAAAATTGTAACCGACCAGCTTTTAAGTCGCACACAAAATACCGTAAAAGATTATTTCAAAGACAAAGGATATTTTAATGCAAAAATTGAAATAAAAACAGAGGAAATAAAGGGCAGTAAAAATAAAATAGCGTTATTTATTGTTGTTAATAAAGGCAGTAAGGTGCGCATACAACAAGTAACGCTTCATGGCAACACAGTGCTTAAATCTGGTGGATTTTCTATAAAAAATGGTTTTGGTTTAAAAAGTAAGTTAAAAGATTCTAAGGCATTTCATTGGTACACGTTTTGGAGCAGTGGTAAATACTTAGAAGACAATTTAGAAAAAGATCTACCTAAAATTACCGATAAATATTTAACGCTTGGCTATAGAGATGCGCGTATTGCAAAAGATACCGTGTATTTTGTATCACCTAATCGTGTAAAAATTGATATTACCATTGATGAGGGTCATAAATATTATTTCAACAAAATAACATGGGCTGGTAATAGCAAATACCGCAGCGGACAGTTAGACACCATACTTGGTATTAAAAAAGGAGATATTTTTAATCAATCCGTTTTAGATCAAAAATTGTATAGCAACCCAAGTGGTTATGATATCAGTTCGCTTTACATGGATGATGGTTATTTGTTTTTCCAAATTACACCGTCGGAAGTTAATGTGCAAAATGATTCTATCGATTTAGAAATTCGTTTATATGAAGGTAAGCAAGCTGTTATTAACCGTGTAACCGTACAAGGAAACACCAAAACTAATGATCGCGTTATTATACGAGAGCTGCGTACCATACCGGGACAATTGTTTAGAAGATCTGATATTGTGCGCACGCAAAGGCAATTACAACAATTGGGTTATTTTAATGCTGAAAAATTAGGAGTAGATCCTAAACCAAACCCAGCAGACGGAACGGTGGATATTAACTATACGGTAGAAGAAAAACCAAACGATCAAATAGAACTTTCGGGTGGTTATGGTTCGGGGCGTATTATTGGTACGCTTGGGGTTACGTTTAATAACTTCTCGGCAAAAAATATTTTAAATAAAGCATCTTGGAGTCCACTTCCATCAGGAGACGGACAACGTTTAAGTGTGCGCGCGCAAAGTAGTGGTATTTATTACCAGAGTTATAATATTTCGTTTTCAGAACCTTGGCTTGGCGGTAAAAAACCAAATGGACTAACCGTTGGGGCTTATTATACCGTGCAAAATTTTAATGGAATTGGGCGTACCGTAAAGATAAACGGCGTAAATGTTACAAACCCCAATGCATCGTACATGACATCCATGACGGGTAATGTAAATTTTTCAAAGCGCTTAAAATGGCCAGATGATTATTTCTCACTTTCTATTGGAGAATCGTACTCGTATTATGTGTTATACAATGCCTCTGTTTTTGCGTTCCCAACCGGTTATATAAACAATTTAAAAACCAATATTAATATTAGTCGTAACTCGTTACAAGGTAATCCAATTTTTCCTACAGGAGGTTCTAATGTGAGTTTTTCAGCTGTTTTAACACCACCTTATTCGTTATTAAACCGAAAAGATTACAGCACATTAAATCAGGAAGAAAAGTTTAAATTTTTAGAATTTCAAAAATACAAATTTACTACACAATGGTATATGCAGCTTACCAATAAAAAAGCGCCCGATGGAAAAGAAGCGCGTAACTTAATTTTAAAAACTGCTTTTGGTTACGGTATTTTAGGTCAGTGGAATTCTGCCGTAGGTGTTGCGCCGTTTGAGCGTTTTTATATGGGTGGAAGTGGTTTAACAGGTTATTCGTTAGATGGGCGTGAAATTATTGCCTTGCGTGGTTATGCCGATAATTCAATTGCTGGTCCGGACGGAAAAGGTTGTGCTATTATTTCTAAATACACCATGGAGTTGAGGTATCCGGTATCATTAAATCCATCGGCAACCATATTTATTTTAGGTTTTGCCGAAGCCGGAAACGCAGAGCAGATCTACAAAAACTTTAATCCGTTTAACGTAAAACGTAGCGCCGGTTTAGGCGTGCGTATATTCTTACCTATGTTTGGTTTATTAGGACTTGATTATGGCTGGGGCTTTGATAACATACCCTATAACAGCAGTACGGGTAACGGCAAAGGACAGTTTCACTTTACCATTGGCGCAAACTTAGGCGAACTTTAAATATTAAATATTTGTAAAAACGTATTTTTAAAAATACTTTTGATTAAAATTACACAACCAAAAACATACACTATGAACATAAAAAAATCGATTATAATTTTTACCGCAGTAATTATGACTGCCACTACCGCTGTTGCGCAAAAAATTGGATACGTAGATTCAGAATATATTTTAAACCAAATACCTGAGTATAAAGCGGCAAAAGCCGAGTTAGATAAAACATCGGCCGATTGGCAAAAAGAAATTGAAGCTAAATATGCTGAGATTGATAAACTATACAAAACCTACCAAGCCGAGCAAATTTTATTGACAGATGATTTGCGTAAAAAACGTGAAAACGAAATTGTGAATAAAGAAAAAGAAGCGAAAGACTTGCAAAAACAACGTTTTGGTACCGATGGCGATCTATTTAAAAAACGTATGGAACTTGTAAAACCAATACAAGATAAAGTTTACAACGCTGTAAAAACGGTTGCAGAAAAAGGTGGTTTGGCTATTATTTTTGATAAAGCTAGCGATATGATGATGCTTTATGCTAATACCAAATACGATAAAAGCGATGATATTTTGGTGTTTTTAGGTTACTCTAAAACAAAATCAAGCGGAAGTAAAAGATAATTACACTTGAGCTCATTAGCGCTTAATTAAATTATACTTTCGTTTATAATAGTTCTTTAAGCCCAGAAATGAATATAGAGTTTCCTTTTGTTACCAGTTTAATTTTATTTGTTGTTTCTGTTTTTTTCATTTGGTTTTTTTGCACCAAGCTTTCGGGCATTGTAAATTTTATTGATGCTGAATTTAATTTAGGCAGCGCTTTTGGCGGCACCATTATTCTTTCGGTGGTTACCAACCTGCCCGAAATTGCCATTACTATTAACGGTTCTATAAGAGGCAATATTGATTTAGCGGTTGGAAATATTTTGGGCGGCATTCTTGTACAATCTACCCTGCTTGTCCTTTTTGATTTTGCGGGCAGAAAACAACCCAAACCTCTTTCTACACTTACTAGCAGTAAATCAAGCATTTTGCAGGGTTTGTTTTTAATTATTGTGCTAACTTTTGTTATTATGGGCAAGCAATTAAAACCGACTTTAATTTTTGCGCGCACAACGCCACCCGAAATAATTATTGTTTTGGTATGGATAGTAAGTGTTTTTGCCATGAAAAAATTTCAAAGCACGGATAAAGATGAAGCGCAAACTAAAAAGAAAGTCCAATCTAAACTTACAAAAAAATCAGCTGTTATTTGGTTAATAGTTATCTCAATACTAGTTTTAGTGTTTGGTGTTTTACTAGAAACAACCAGCGATACCATTGCCACTCATTTTAAAATTAACGGGGTTATTTTTGGCGCAACTGTTTTAGCTTTTGTTACTTCTTTACCCGAAATTTCGGGTGGCTTGGCTTTTGTAAAGAAAAAAACCTACAAACCCATCATCAGCGATATTTTTGGAGGCAATGCTTTTTTGCCCGTGTTGTTTTTACCAGCAACCATTATTACTAATAAAGCCATTTTACCAAGTTCAAATAATACCGATATGTACCTTACAGCGGCAGCTATAATAATTACCGGTATTTATGTAATAGGCATGGTTATTTCTGCGCCAAAGAAAAAATTTGGCCTTGGTTATGATTCCTGGCTTGCGCTACTGGTTTATGTAATTTCAATAGCGGGTATGTTTTTTCTGTAGGTGTTGTTGAGGGTGGCGAAAATTTAATCGAAAAATTCGTTTAGAATTAAATAGAATACCAGCATTAATGGAATCATAGACATAAATTATGTTATATATTTAGAAAAATATATTGTTTTGTACTTTAATATTTTGATTAGATCTTAAAAACAACCTATGAATTATAGCAAAAAATACGCCGTATATACTCTTTTTATACTATCTATTTTCAGCTTTGCTATAGCTCAAACACCATCAACTAAAACAGTGGTAGATGCAAAAACAAAACTTCCTATAGAAAATGTTTATGGAAGTTCTGACGATGGAAAATTAAATATAATAACTAATAAAGAAGGTAAACTAATTATTGTGCCCGCCTCTAAAACCAAATCATTTAGCTTTTACAAAATTGGTTATATTAAACAAACTATATCATTAGAAAGCTTAGCAACATTAGATTCTATTTTTTTAGTGGAAAACCCTGTTAGTTTACAAGAGATAATAATAACATCTAGGGCTTTTGATACAGTTGTTGCCGACAAACATTTTTATATCAATGATTATCTTATCTTACCTAATAATGACTTTATTATTCTTACAACAAAAATTAATATTAAAGGCTTTGAAATTGCCTACTATAAAGTTGATAAAGGAATTACATGTAAGAAAAAAATAATTGCCGAAAAAAACGAGTTTCTAGTTTTAGATTGTTTTAAAAACATACACTTAGTAACTGATAATTTTTCTAGACAAATACTTTTTAAATCTGATAGTACATTTGATTTTTTAAACAAATATCCTCGCACAAAATTTGACAGCACGATTGCTTTATGCGCTTTAAAAACCGACACCCAGCTTGTTTTAAAATCATTTGCGGCAAGCATTACAAAAAAAATGGAGTATCTGGATTTTAAAATCAATTCTCCTTTTCTTACTTATACCTTACAATCTAAAAAAAACAAAACTAGTTTGTATACCATTTTCTATAATAAACACCTTAAGGAAATGATAGATAACCATATTAGTGATACAAGAATGCTTCAACAATATAAACAGCAAATTGCCCAAGGCGGAGATCATTTGGAAAGTGAACAAAGCATAGAGGCAGATATGGCTTTTTTTTATTCTAACATTGCAAAACCTATTTACGCCCCTGTTTTTTTGAAAAATGACACTATAGTTTTATTTGATTTTCAAGAAAAAACAATTGTTTTCTTTACACAAGCGGGTAAAGAAATTACGAAAGTTAAATTAGACGAAAACGATTTTTCTTCGTTTAGAAGTTTTGAAATTTTATATGATAATGAAGCTAAACAATTTTATTTTATACACAAAGTACCGGGTAAAACAACGTTAAACAGAATTAATATTTATTCAGGCAAAATAACAAGAAAGGTATTATTAGAAAAACCGTTTCCTAAAAACATACAGGTTTTAAATAATAAAATATATTACTTATTTAGAGAAAAAGACTATGATGATACTTGTTACCTGTATCAGCAAAATATGTAGCCTTTTAATTCACCTTAGCAAAACCACCTTTAGCATATTCGCCGCTGGTAAGTTTGTGTCTAACGGCGCTAAAGGCATCGGTAGTATATTTTACATCTTCTAAGGTGTGTAGCGCTGTTGGTATAAGGCGTAAAATAATTTGTCCTTTTGGTATTACAGGATAAACAACAATAGAGCAAAATATATTGTAAATCTCACGTAAATCGAAAGTAAGGTTAGTGGCTTCATCAACCGTGCCGTTTAGGTAAACAGGTGTTACGGGTGTGTTGGTTGCACCAATATTAAAGCCTGCATCGGTTAAGCCTTTTTGCAGGGCGTGGGTAATTTCCCATAGTTTTAAACGATATTCGGGGTGATTACGAATAACTTCTAATCGTTTTAAAAGTCCTTCTACCAAAGCAATTGGCAGGGCTTTAGCAAATATTTGCGAACGCATATTGTAACGTAAATAAGTAACAACCGCTTCGTCTGACGAAATAAAACCACCTATTAAAGCAAAACTTTTTGCAAACGTACCAAAGTAAATATCAATACCATCTTGGCAATTTTGTTCTTCGCCTGTGCCGGCACCGGTTTTACCCATAGTACCAACGCCGTGGGCATCATCTACAAATAAACGGAAGCTGTATTTTGCTTTTAAATCAATAATCTCTTTTAATTTACCTTGGTCGCCGCTCATTCCAAAAACACCTTCGGTAATTACTAAAATAGATCCGCCAGACGCTTCCACTAATTTAGTAGCGCGTTGCAATTGTTTTTCGCAGCTTTCAATATCGTTGTGAGGAAATACAAAGCGCTTGCCCATGTGTAAACGCACACCGTCTAATATACATGCGTGAGATTCTGCATCATATACAATAACATCGTGACGGTCAACCAAAGCATCTATAGCGCTTGCCATAGCTTGGTAACCAAAGTTGACTAATATAGCGTCTTGCTTTTGCGAAAACGCAGCAAGCTCTCTTTCTAATTGTTCGTGTAAATTACTGTTACCACTCATCATACGAGCGCCCATTGGTATAGCGTATCCGTATTTTGCACCAGCTTCGGCATCTGCTTTACGTACTTCGGGGTGATTTGCTATACCTAAATAGTTATTTAAACTCCAGTTTAAACGTTCTTTTCCACGAAAAATCATGCGCGGACTAATATCTCCTTCTAACTTTGGAAATGTAAAATACCCGTGGCTTTCTTTAGAGTATTGGCCAATAGAGCCCATATTCTTTTTAATCTTATCAAACAAGTCTTGCATACAATATATTTATGAGGCAAAGTTAATAAACCCTGTTTAAAACTCACTAATAATGTGTTGATTGTTTTCTAAGAACTATATATTTATAAACACGGCATCGGTAAAAAGACTAAGATGATGTTAGAAACTAAGTATTAATAAAACGTTAAATGTTCGTTAAGTTTTTTAGGGGAACTTTTTCTGTTCATAACCCAACTCGACTTGAAAAAGAATGAGATAATGTTACGGAGTTTCACACATAAAAACAGCCTGCTCAAAATAGTTTTTTATTAACTATGTTGTTTACTAACAATGTTTACTTTTGTAGTGTTATTATTGCTTATCAATTACATAGCTAAAAAATAAGTATTAATAACTAGCTAACATGTTTTTAATATCGACATTACCAATCTTTTAAAAAAACGTTATTAACCAAACTAACACCTAATATAATAATATAATTTCTTTTAAAAATATATAGAGATGAGTAATGTAAGTAAAGGATATGTGGATGAGCAAGTGGACGTACAAATCGATATCTTTGCGGAGATTGAAATTCTCAAAAAGCAAAAAAATGCAGTTATCCTTGCCCACTACTACCAAAACCCCGACATTCAGGATGTTGCAGACTACATTGGCGATAGCCTTGGGCTTGCACAGCAGGCACAGCAAACAA
>JBDTJJ010000152.1:0-5779 GCA_039935895.1 Bacteroidia bacterium
AAAATTGGTTAGTAATCTGCGCAATAAAATTAAAATGCCAATAATTACAATAGATACTACGGTTATTATTTCGGGAGATAAAATTTTTAGCCAGCCGAAATACGCACTTAAATCGCTAAAGAAGATACCTCCGCAAATCATATAAATTAAAAACAGAGATACTGAAAATGATCTAAAAAAAGAATGTCCATCGCGCTGAATTTGTTGTGATGCACTATAACTTATAACAGACGAAAATACTTGTTCTATTTTTTTATAATGGCGCAAGTAAATATAAATAACCAAAGCACAGCAAATAAACAACAGTATAAAGGTTGGAAAATGATAATTACCAATTCTTTCTAATGCTTCCGAGTGTTTTAGTTTGAGCTCGTTGTCAGAAAATATACTTTGTATTTGTAGAGGTGCTTCCAATTGTTTGTAAAAGTAAAAAGCCCCCGCGTAATGCAGAGGCCTTTTAGAAAAAATGTTTCAACAAAAATTACTCGGTAACTATTACTAAGTATTTTGATGCGCCCCAAAAATCGGCAGCGTTTGTAATTTCAATTTTTTGAACTGGTTTTTCACCAATTAATTTATAAGATGTACTTGGGTGGTTAGTCAATATTTTTACTTTTTTAGCTCCAAGAGGAATTGACATTGTTTGAGTAACATCAATTTTGGTGAATTTATCTTTGCTGAAATCTTTTTTAATTTCCATTGTTTTACCTAAGCCGATAAAACCACCTTCCTTTTCTGTAACACCATCAGCTTTTAATTCTTTACCTGTACCGATAATGTAGTAGGCAGTATTTAACTGTGATGTTTTGGTATTACTTTCTTGAGTAACATTTTCGTAATTGGTATTTAGGTTACTAAGCTCAATATTTTTTTGCTCTAACTGGTTTTTTAAGTCGTTAATCTGACCATCTTTTTCAGTGATTTGAGCTTCTAAACCGGCAATCATTTTTTCTAGACCATCAATTTTAGTGCCTGCAGTTTTAAGTTTTTTGCTTAAAGATGCCACACGCGATTTGTTTTTAGCCATCAAATCGTAGATGCTTTGTATATCTTGTTTAATTTGCTCTTCTTTACTTTTTACATCACCACCGGCAGAAGCGTTGGTAACCATTTTTTCTTTGGTTTTAATTTCATCCAAAGTACCTTGTATATCGTTAAAGCCATTTACAAAATCTTGAAGAGCAGCTTCTTTTTCGCTTAACTCACCTTTAAGGTTAGAGTTATCCGAAGCCAAGCTATCAACTACAGGGTTAGTTTCTTTTTCTTTGTTGCCACAAGATGTGGTTGTAGTAGCAATTGATGTAATCAAGCATGCGGCTACAAATAGTTTAAAAATTGTTTTCATTTTTTTTAGTTATTTTTTAAGGTTTAATTAGGGCAAATGTAAACAGTTTAACTTATATCGAACAAACGTTTAGTTTTTTTAACAGACAAAAAACTCTTATAAAACGTTATAAACTAAAGGGAATCTCGATAGTAACAGTTGTGCCTTTATTAAGATGAGAATCAAAAAAAACTTGTCCGTTTAAAAATGCAACTCTCGATTGAATATTTTTTAAACCGATGCCACCCTCTTTTTCTAACACTTTATCTACATTAAAACCAACCCCGTTATCTTCAATTAAAATAGTCAGTTCGGTGTCATGCCTAATAAGTTGTATGCTGACTTGTGTTGCTTTCGCATGCTTAATAATATTATTTACCAACTCTTGCAAAACTCTAAATAAAACAGTTTCGATTGTTTGTTCTAAACGCTCGGTTAAACCAATAATTTCTAAATTTACTTTAAGCGAACCAGACGAACTTATTTTATTGATAAACTCCCTTACCGCAGAAACCAGCCCTGATTTTATAAGTGCGTTTGGCATCATGCTATGAGATACAACTCGCACTTCTTTTACCGATTCGTCAATCAGATCAATTGCGTTTTGAATCATTACTTTTTCTTCAACATTGTTTGTGTTTAATGAGGCCTGTAAACCAGAAATATTAAGTTTTGCAGCAGATAATTGTTGGCCAATACCATCATGTAATTCTCTGGCAATACGCGTACGTTCTTTTTCTTCTGCTTCTATGATGGCTCGTGAACGCAGTTCTTGCTGTTGCAATAACTCTGCGTCCATCAATTGTTTTTGCTTCAATTTATTTCTATTATACAATAAATAAAAAACAACAACTAATAGTAATATGCCGCCAACTAAAAACAATTGCGTTAATCGTCCTTTACTTATTTGAATATTTTTAACTTCATTATCCTTTTGCAGAATTAAATTTTCTTCTTCTTTTTGTTTGCTCTCATATTTTACCTGCATATCAGAAACTTGTTTAGCTGTTTCTTTAGAAAAAATAGAATCTTTTAAAGTTGCGTATTTATTATAATAATTCGAGGCTTCTTCTCCACGGTTTGTTTTAGCACATAAATCTCCAAACGATTTATAATTAAGCATTAATATATCTTGTAGCGATTGCTGAATAGCAAGTTGTTCGGCTTTTTTTAAATATTTTTCTGCAAGGGTATATTCTTTCAAAATTAAATACGTATCGCCAATATTGTTATTATGTAGAGCCGCACTATTTAGGTCTTTAATTTTTTCTACTATGCTAAGCGCGTTTAAATAATAGGTTAATGCTTCTTTATCTTTATGCCATAAATGATTGTAAAATCCAATATTACCAAGTGCGGCAGCCATGTTATTAGAATCAGGCACTTGTGTAAAAAACGTATAAGCCAACTTTTCTTTTTCTATAGCTTTTTCGTATTGCTTCTCTCCTTCATAAGCTACCGCTATATAATTAAGTGCACCTCCAATGGTTTCTTTATCATCAAATTCAACAGCAATAGCATACGAACGTTCGGCATATTTCATCAAATTGGCGTAGTTTTTTAAATTATTATAAGCATTGCAAATATTGTTTAACGTATTTGCTTCATATAATTTACTTTTTAATTTTACATAAATAGGAAGTGCTTTTAAATTGGCATCTAACGAATTAACATAGTCTGACATTTCTGCATAACAATAACCTATTTTGCTATAAGACGAAGCAATATCCAATTGAGACGGAAGCTTTAATCTTATTTCGAGCGCCTTTTTTTGAAACACCAACGATTCTTTAAATTTACTTTGTTTTATAAGCACAAGTCCTAAATCATTATAAGCCGCGGCAATATATTTTTGATCGTTTGTTTTTTGAGCCAATGCCAATTCTTGCTTAGCAAACGTTTGCGATTTTTTTAAATCAACACCTAAATTATTCCAAGTTAAATCAGAAAGTGCTTTAAGTTTTACCGTATCCGGCTTGTTAGAAGAAATTATTTTTTCCAAACTATCGTTCTGACTAAAGCAAGTTATACCCAAAGAGAATAATAAAAAAGCAAGGTTAATTTTTTTCATATTAAGTAGGTATTTCAATAGTTACCGTGGTGCCTTTGTTTGGTTGTGAATCGAAAAACACTTCTCCGTTTAAAAACGCAACTCTCGATTGAATATTTTTTAACCCAATGCCGCCCTCTTTTTCTAACACTTTATCTACATTAAAACCAACGCCGTTATCTTCAATTAAAATAGTTAACTCAGTTTCGTGTCGTATAAGTTGTATGCTAACTTGAGATGCCTGTGCGTGCTTAATGATATTATTTACCAACTCTTGCAAAACCCTAAATAAAACAGTTTCGATAGTTTGTTCTAAACGCTCGGTTAATCCAATAATTTCTAAATTTACTTTAAGCGAACCAGATGAACTTATTTTATTGATAAACTCTCTTACCGCAGAAACTAAACCTGATTTTATAAGCGCATTTGGCATCATGCTATGAGAAACAACTCGTACTTCTTTTACAGATTCGTCAATTAGGTCAATTGCGTTTTGAATCATTACTTTCTCTTCATCCTTGTTTGTGTTTAACGATGCTTGTAAACCAGAAATATTAAGTTTTGCAGCAGATAATTGTTGGCCAATACCATCATGTAATTCTCTGGCAATACGCGTACGTTCTTTTTCTTCGGCTTCAATAATGGCTTTAGATCGAAGCTCTTGTTGATGCAACAATTCAGCATTCATAGCTTGTTTTTGTTTTAATTTATTTCTGTTATACAATAAATAAAAAACAACAACTAATAGTAATATGCCGCCAACTAAAAACAATTGCGTTAATCGTCCTTTACTTATTTGTATATTTTTTACTTCATTATCTTTTTGCAAAAGTTTATTTTCATTTTCTTTTTTTTCTGTTTCGTATTTGGTTTGTGCATCGGCTATTTGAGCTACAAACCCTTGGTTTAATAAAGAATCTTGAGCTGTTTTAGCTTGCTTTAAATAATCTAAAGCTTGCGCAAAATCTTTTTTTCCTTCGTAAGCTGCCGCTAATCCTACTAAGGCTTCTTTTATACCTTCTTTATATAACGCTTCTTTTGCTTTTTCTAAAGCCATTTTATGAAGAGAAACGGCCTGAGTAAAATCTTTTTTCTTAAGATAAACATTACCCATGTTTACGTAACTAGTTGCAATACCTGATGGATCCTTAAATTCTATTCTAATTTTTAACGAATTATTGTAATAATCAAGAGCCTTATCATATTCGCCTAAATCGTAATACACACTACCTATATTATTATAGGACGCTGCCAAGCCTTTGCGGTTACCTTGCTTTTCTTTTATACTAACCGACTTCAACATATTTCCTAATGCTTCTGGATATTTTTTCAATCCATAATATGCATTACCGATATTGTTGTACGTAAAAGAAAGATATGCTTCATCGTTTAATTCAAGTTGCAGTTTTAGCGCTTTGTTATAATAGTTTAGTGCCATCACATCTTGAAAAAGCCCATTGTGATATACATTTCCTATCCAAATATAAGAACCTGATAAACCTTTTTTATCGTGTATGCTATCGCGCAACAATGCCGATTTTAAATAGAAATTAAGTGCGGCAACAAATTCGCTTTTATCATAATGATTATTTCCCAATGCCATCAGGCAATAAGCAACTCCTTTTACATCTTTTATTTGAGTATATACTTGCATAGATTTTTCCAGCAATGAATCACTTGAGTCGAAATTTCCAAGCTCTCCATTAAAAACTGCTTTATTATATAAGGCCAATGCATTATTTTTTGCATTGGGAGTTTTTTCGCCTTGCACAACGGCTTCATTTGCATAATTTTTTGCCAATGTCGCATCTGTAGCACGAAACGCAGTAAAAAGTCCGTTTAAGGTTTTGAGCTTAGTGCTATCTTCTTTTGCATTCGCTAATACATTTTTTAAGGAATCTATTGCTTTGTTTTGGGAATATCCCATAAGGTTTGCCAGGACAAAAAGCAATAAAGTTATTTTCTTCATACAATAATTTTTAAAAGTTGTTTAAAACACTAAAAAAAAGAGTAGTTGGTATTAGCAACTACTCCCCCACAATAACCAACTACACCCATCAACACACTATTTTTTATTAATAGTAAATTCAACTCTTCTGTTTAAAGCTCTGCCTTCTTCGGTATCATTAGTAGAAAGTGGTTTTGTTTTGCCATAACCCGCTTGCTGTAAACGTGTAGCCACAATGTTTTTGGACACCAAATAATCTACCACCGCTTTAGCGCGATTAGCTGATAAGGTTTGATTGATAGCATCATTACCCATATTATCTGTATGACCAGAAATACTAATTTCCATTTGCGGATTATCTGTTAATATTTTTACCAGCTTATCTAACTCTACAAACGATGTTGGTAATAAATCAAACTTAGCGGTTTCAAAAAAGATATTGTTTAAACGAATGGTT
>JBDTJJ010000153.1:0-3342 GCA_039935895.1 Bacteroidia bacterium
CCTTTTGACGGAAGTGGATCAATTGGTACGCCACCAACTTACGCTAATGATGATGGATCTACCAATGGCATTACACTTCCTTTTAACTTTTGTTTGTACGGGAATAACGTAGGCATATCAACCAACCAAATGTATATTAACAATAATGGTAACATTACTTTTGGCGCACCATATGTTACCTTTTCTGCAGTGGCTTTTCCAAGTGCAACCTATACTATGGTAGCTCCTTTTTGGGGAGATGTACAAACTACTAACCCAGGCAGTGGCTTTGTTTATTATCAGCTAACACCAACCCATTTAATTATACAGTGGGATAGCGTAACTTGTTATCAAACGGGCACAGCTGTTGCAAACTCTAATTTACATAACACCTTTCAATTAATAATTACTGATGGAATTGACCCCATTTTACCAAATGGAAGCAACATTTCTTTTTGTTATGGCGATATGCAGTGGACTACCGGAGATGCATCTAGTCCTTCTCCTAGCCATAGCGGTTTTTCAAACAACTCTTCTAATGGATCACCGGCAACAGTTGGTGTAAACAAGGGAAATGGCACTAATTACATACAAGTAAGCAGGTTTGGCGATAGTACAAACACTTTTACAAATCCTGCCGGAATGCCTCAAAGCGGCATACAATGGCTTGCCAATAAATCTTTTTACTTTAATTCATGTGGCTCAAGCTCTAATTTCCCTCCTCTTTCATTAAACGGAGATTCTCTTTGTGATACCACTCTTTTAGTTGTAGGTAGTGCTTTTCAAAGAAAGGTTAGTTTTACTGGTCCGGAGCCGACTCAAACGGTAACAATAACTTGCAGTTCAATTGATTTAGGTACTAGTTTATCTGTTATAGATTCAACTACAGGCGTACAAGCATCCTTAACATATCGTGTAAATAGTGCATTTTTGATACCCGGTTATTACCATACCACTGTTACTGCTACAGATAACGGTGCTCCAACTTTAAGTACCATTCAAACGCACGTAATTAAAGTTGTTGATTCCAATATTACTACTAGTATTAGTAAAATTAATACTTCTAAAATGGTTGCTTATCCAAACCCAACTAATGGCATTTTTACCATAGAAACAAACAATGCCAGCAAACAAACTTTACAAATATTTGATATTAATGGCAAATTGGTTTTATCTCAAATGATAAACAGTAAAGCTAATGTTGATGCAAGCAATCTTATGGATGGAGTTTATAATTTGAGTATTATAAGCAATGAAGGTGTTATAAATAAACGATTGGTTATTGTTAAATAAGACAATAGTTGTTTGTTTAATTAAATAATGGCCTATTATTATTAAGATTTTTTATTATACTTTTGCATCGTTAAAACAAAAATCGAAAAAAAATATGATTAAAATAACTACATTAACATTAGCCGCTTTAACGGTTGCAACAAGCCTTGTTGGGCAAACACAATTGCCTAACCCTAGTTTCGAAAACTTAGGCAATGCAAGTCCGGGTGTATCTTCAGAACCTACAGGTTGGTTTTCTAACAAATCGGGTTCAAACGTAGCTAAACTGGGCGGCCAAACATGCTTTCAGGATAATACAATTCATCATACAGGAGCTAGTTCTATACGCCTTGAAACTATTTCTTATTTTGGAACCGCTGTAAACGGTAGTGCTTCAACTGGTGTTATTAATGCGCCTTGCACTAATAAAGCTTACGGCTATATAGGTACGATAAATTACAGCACAGCATCTGACGACAGACGTTACGCTTGTACAGATCGCCCTGATAGTATTGTTGGGTGGTACCAATACACCCCTGGTGATGGAACAGAACAAGCTAAAGTACGTGCTATTTTGCACACAGGCGATTATAACGACCCAGAAGCACCTGCAGCTATGAGCGGCGGTACTTGCTCTAGTGGAAACAATCACCCTGATTTATCAGCTAATAAAGTTGGTGATGCATTATTTGTATCAGCAGCGGGTGTTGCTAAAAGTGCATGGACTCGTTTTTCTGTACCATTTAATTATTACGGAAATACAACTACCCCTGCCTACATTATGGTAAACATCACCTCATCTTATAACCAATTAACATCTGTTACCGGAAGCAAATTTTGGATAGATGACATAGCACTTATATACAACCCTGCTGCTGGCATAACAACAAATACAGCTAAATCAAACAACATACATGTTTTTTATGCAGATAAAAATTTAAACGTTGATTTTTCTAACAGAACTGATGAAATATCGACCCTTTCTATTTATGATTTAACAGGTAAATTAGTTTCTTCTCAAAAAATAGAAAACAACAAATTAAATACCGTTAGCTTATCTACCCTAAATACAGGTATGTACTTGTACTTAATTTCTGGTACAGCATCTCAAAAAGCAGGTAAATTTATTGTTGATTAATTAAACTCTTTTAATAAAAGTCCCGCTATAATTATTATTGGCGGGACTTTTCTTTTTATTTGATGATTATTAGATTACTTCTTACACTTATACTTGTAACAACTCTATTTACAAGCAAAATTTATGCTCAGCAAACGGGCATGGTAAAAGGTATTGTTTATGATTTTGACACCAAAGAACGATTACCGGGCGCTACCATACAACTAATTACCAATTTAGCTAAAGGCACAGCTACCGATATAGATGGGCATTTTGTTTTAGAATTAGACACCGGTTTTCATCAATTAATTTGCAGCTATGTTAGTTTAAAAACCTACACATTTTCAGTACACATTTCAGATAATGTGGTTACCGAACAAGATATTTATTTAAAATCTAACGCTAAATCATTAGAAACTGTTGTAGTTTCCTCCGGCAAGTTTGATCAGCGCATAGAAGACATTACGGTATCTATGGAAGTATTAAAACCTAAATTAATTTCGGCTAAAAATACCACCAGTATAGAAACAGCGTTAGAGCAAGTGCCTGGTTTAAGTATTATAGACAACGACCCGCAAATACGGGGTGGAAGTGGTTTTACCTTTGGTGTAGGTAGCCGTGTGGCTATTTTATCAGATGGCATTCCATTATTAAGCGGTGATGCAGGAAGACCCGAATGGAGTTACATTCCGGTAGAAAATATTGAACAGGTAGAAGTTATAAAAGGAGTTTCATCTGTACTTTACGGTTCGTCTGCATTAAACGGCGTTATAAACATTCGTACGGCATATCCGCGCAGTACACCAAAAACAGTTATTAGTGTTTCAAACGGCGAGTATAGTTTGCCGCAATCTCCATCCGATCAAACAAATTGGTATAACAATAAAATACCGGGCTTGGCCAACATTAACTTTTTACATTCACGCATTATAAAAAATAATTTTGATTTTGTTATTGGCGGTAACTTTAATATG
>JBDTJJ010000154.1:0-8078 GCA_039935895.1 Bacteroidia bacterium
GTTATATCTTCGGGAGATTGCTTAAACGGACGAATAGTAAACAAGCCAAACAGCAAAGCTATAAGAGTAAAAGCAATTGTAAGTTGCTTTTGTTTTGTAATAATAAATAAACAGATTGCAGATATAATTGTAAAAAAAAGTGGGACATAATCGTGAATGGGTTCTTCGCCCGTTTGTGGATTTACTTCACTCAATAACCTTACATTGTTATTAGGATAACATACAAACACAGCCACTAAAATTACATAAATAATTGCGCCAATATATAACAAAGGCTTTTTAGAAACATATTTATAACTATCACAAACAACCGCACAAAGCAATGCTACCAAAGGGGCAATGGCGGTCATGTAACGTAAATTCCCACCGGTTGCAGCACCTATTTTAAAACTTTCCCAGTTAAAAATGCAATGAATTAAAAAATAAATTAAAACTGGAATAGAGATAAATAAAAGAGAGTTAGCTTTTTCTTTCTGTTGAGGAAATTCTTTTACATACTCATTTTGATTAAATATTTTTGTGCGCTTACTCACAAATAAAAACACATACATAGCCAATAAAAAATATTGCACAACGCCCCAAATGGTAATACCCATTTTAAAGTAATGATCAAACCCTTGGCGAGGCCATTCATCAGCATATCTGGCGGCAGTTTTACTACTTGATGTTATTAAATACAAAGGCTCTCCGGTTACGAAGAAACCCCAAATATTGTTTAATAGCGGAAACGTGCCTAATAAAAAGAAACAAATCCATCTTTTATTTAAAGCTTGCCAAATGCCATAAATCGGAATCAATAATAAAAATTCCTGTCTAATAATTCCTGCAAAAGACAGAATTAAAGAAGATGCAACATATTTTTTTTCGGTATGAAAATATAAAGCAACTAATAAAATAAAACCGCTAAACATATCAGCATAATTTCTAAACGAAAGTTGTATCCAGTAAGGCTGTAAAGCAAGCATAAAAAAAGCAAGCCAAGCAAATTTACTTCCTATGCGTTGCGCTACTTTATACGTAATAAAACATGCAAAGGCTGCAAAGGCTGCATTAAAATAAACTAAAAATTTATTTCCTAAAAGAGAAGGAATTACATAAATAAGTTTGTAGCCCGTTTTAGCGGAGTTCCCTAAAATGATGTTTGGATTATTCCAAAAATCTCGCATATTAAAATAATGCCCAATTTCATCGTGCTGATAAAACCCCGTTGCTAAAAACGAGTAAGCAACGTAACATAAAAAAACTACCAGTGTTAGCCAAAGTGCTTTTTTATCGTCGGGAGAAAATTTAATGGAAGGTGCGTTTGCTGTCATATCGAGCAAAAATAGCTTTTTTTTATTCTAAATAAACAGTCTCTTTTCCGCTTTTAGAAAAATCAGCTACAATGTGTTCTTGTAGTGTAGTAGAAAGCGAAAGCCCAACAAAATCGGCCTTTACTGGGTATTGCGTATGACTTCTATCTACCAAAACAACCGTATGTAGTTTTTTTATAGGCTGATTTAAAAATAATTGCACGGCGTAAATAAGCGTTTTTCCGCTGTTTAAAACATCGTCAACTACAAAAACAGTTTTGTTTTTATAGGCAACTTCAGTAAAATCTATAAGCGGTTTTTTAGTCAACGGATTTTTTTTATCAACTGTAATTTTACCAAGAGTAACTTTATATTTTGCAATCTTTTTTAAGAGGGTAACTAATTTTTTTGCAACCAAATAACCATTTCCTTCAATACCTGCCAGCATAATTTCTTTTTCTTCTATGGTATGTTCGTAAATTTCATACGCCAAACGATTAAGCTTTTGTTGTATTTGATTGGTGTTTAATATTTCTACTTTTTTCATTTGCATAGACTAACTAACAATTAATTAAAAAATTAGAGGTACTACTCTTCGGGTTTGAAATTTATTTTTTGCTGCTCATTTCTTAATACGTGACGAATAATTTTATTAACCTGATAGGATTTAGTTACAAATGTATTTACACTTTCATCAAATTTTTGATTTATTTGCAATTCAATTTCTAAAACATCTCCCTTAGCAAATGCCTCGCCTTTATCAATTAATTCATAAAAAGAAGGGTCGGTAATTTTTGCCGAAATTTTAATGCCTCGATAATAGAAATCCCATTTTAAATTTTCCTCAAACGAAACACGAACAACATTTACCGTTGCTGCTTCAATAATTTTACGTTCTCCTTCTTCAATTTCTTCCGACTTTTGAGATAAATCAATAAATTCACTTTTATCAACTCTTACAAGCGGTTTTTCATTATTATCAGTAATTTCAAAGCCAGTAATTGCAGGGTCATTATTAAGAGCATCAAAATTTTGAGCTAATGCATCTTTAACGATTGGGTTATGCTCATATATATTAAAAGTTGCATTTTCAATTATCAATACGTTTCCATCTTTATTGATAATTTTTGTTTTATTTCCCTGTGGGGTTACCTCCTTTGCTTTTTTGCCCTTTAAAAACTTTTTAATTTCGATTAAACCAACAACAGTTCCTATAATTGCTGCACCTACTTCAATATTATCTTTTGTTAATAGGTTTTTTAAAGAATCTAAAGTAGTCTCAATAAGCTCAATATGGCAAAGAAAACTACCTTTCTCAAGTGCTTTGACTTTAATTTCTATTTTTTTACCGCTGTTGAGATAAGTATTAACTTCTTGAACAATTGTAGTAGTATGAATTAAGCTACTGATAAGAACATTTGCATCCACCTGATGTTGTTGCCCATCAAATTTAATTTTAAAGTCGTTACCAATTATTTTTTCGGTATTCATTAAAGCAAATTTAGGAGTTTATAATTATTTAAAGAGTATTGGTGAGAAAATATTATTTCATAAATTTATTCTTAACATCTGTAAACCCAGGGAAGTTATTGTAATGCCAGTTATTTATAACACGGCAATCGTGAATGAGCATTAAACCCGGGTTAGAACGTATCATTGTTTTCAGCACAATTCCATCCATATTATAAAAATCGTACAAAGCGTTGTACTTGTGTTTATACTCACTTATTTGCTCGTTACTCGAAGCGGTTAAAGCAATAAAATTGATTTTATTTTTTTGGCACAAGGTGTAAAAATCATTTATCTGAGCCATTAATTTAGGATCTTGCTCAGTCTTACCTAAATCGTAACAAACCAAAAAGAAGTTGTAATTTTTATTATCTAAAATACTATCGGTAATATTATTTCCATCTAAATCGGTAATGGTAAAATCTGGGATTTTTGCTGCATCTACTTCCGGACTAAGCACTTTAGGAGCCATGCCACGGTGGAATTTCCAATGCAAGGTATCTTGCCAAGGATAATTTTTATCGGTGAACTCAGTAGTATCTCCAGTCTGAACATTTTCATACATAAAATGAGATTCATACACGGCGGCTTTATAATTTGGCCCGGTTCTTTTCCCTTCACAAATACTTAAACCGGGTGCATAGGCACGAAAATCAATTAGTGGTAAATTACGATAACAATGAATTGGAAACCAAATGGAAGCTGCAATAGCAACAACCGTAAGTATATTACTTATCAAGCCACCAAACAAAGGGTTGATATTATCCTTACCCGAAAATAAAAGTGTAATAAGAACTAACAGCGTGATATCTTTCCAAAAACTTTCCCAAGGTGTAAGTTTAATGGCATCACCAAAGCAACCACAATGCGTAACTTTATTATAGCAAGCCGAATAAAACGTTAAGAAGGTAAAGAATACAATTTGAGCTAATAACAACCAAAGCGTTAATTCTTTTTTAAACCCGATTAGCAACATAAACCCAAGCGCGACTTCACTTACACAAATGATAACGGCAAGTGGCAACGAAATATGAGCCATCCAATCGAATAAACCTAAACCCGTATCTCCTTTAAAAACTTCAAAATATTCTTCTAATTTATAAGAGAAACCAACAGCATCATTCGATTTTATAAACCCCGAAAAAATAAATAAACAACCCACCAAAACCCTTGCTACGTGAGTTATAATAGGATATTTGGCAATAAACCCCGAAGCATTAATCAACACCAAAAGTGTAAGTAAAATAATACCTACGGTAGTCTTACTTAGGCAATGAGGCGTTAAAAAATAAATACCTACCGCAATACCTGCCGATAAAATAAATTTAAAAAAGTTACCGCTTACAAATTTTTTCATAGAAATTCTTCCTTTAATTGTGTTACAAATTTAACATACCCTGCCACGTACGCAAATACCAAGCCATAATTAATTTTTGTGAAAATAATATATTTGGAACGGCGCGCGAGCCCGAAAGTCCGCGGAGCAGTTTAGCCTGTGTGCGGGAGATCGGAACTTTCTTGACTTTTTGTTTCTTTTTCGTCAAGTAAAAAGAAATAGAAAAAACATTGCTTTTTGGATATATAACTTACCCATTGAAAGTTATTTTTGATGGAATAATCAAACAGGCATAGTATATTTACCGCCATGTTAAAAGTGTTTAAATTTGGCGGCGCATCTGTTAAAAACGCCGAAGCTGTGAAAAATGCGGCAGCTATTGTAAAACGCTATCAGGACGATAAGCTGCTGGTTGTGGTATCTGCCATGGATAAAACCACCAATAAATTAGAATTATTAACCGATGCTTATTTTTATAAAAAAGATAATCTTCAAGAAATTTATAACGATCTCAAAAAGTTTCATTTTGATATTCTGACCTCTCTTTTTACAAATAAATCAAACAAAATATTTGCCGAATTAGAAAACGATTTTGTTGAATTGATGTGGGCTATTGAAGATGAACCAAGCTCAACGTTCAATCATCATTACGACCAAATTGTTGGTATGGGCGAAATTTTTTCAAGCCGTATTGTGGCTGCTTATTTTAAGGAAGCCGGAAGTGCTTGTCAGTGGCTTGATGCGAGAGGTATCATTCAAACCGATAATACCTACAACGAAGGAAATGTTGATTTTGAATTAACGCAACAATTAGCCGAAGCCGATTTATTACCTCTTTTAAAACAACACGATATTATTTTAACGCAAGGTTTTATTGGTGGAACGAGTGAAAATTTTACAACCACTTTAGGAAGAGAAGGTTCTGATTATACCGCGGCAATACTGGCTTATAGCACCAATGCAGAAAGCGTAACTATTTGGAAAGATGTGCCGGGTGTGCTTAACGCCGATCCAAAATGGTTTAGCGATACCAAAAAAATTGATGAACTTACCTATCAGGATGCTATTGAGTTGGCGTATTATGGTGCAACGGTTATACATCCAAAAACTATTAAACCGCTACAAAATAAAAATATTCCTTTATACGTAAAGTCTTTTTTGAAGCCAGAAACGGAAGGGACTATGATAAAAGACAACAACAAACAATTACCTATTCCTTCTTTTATCTTTAAGATAAATCAAATGCTAATCACTATTTCTCCACGCGATTTTTCTTTCATTGCCGAAGAAAATCTGAGTAAAATATTTGCTTTGTTTCACGAACATCAGGTAAAAATAAATGTCATGCAATTATCTGCCATCAGCTTTTCGGTATGTGTAGATATGGATGATAAGAAAATTAAACCGCTCATTCAAATTTTGCAAAGCGATTATAAAGTATTGTATAACGATGCGCTGGAACTGGTTACCATACGTTATTACGATCAATCTACTATAGATAGAGTTTGTGTAAATAAAGAAGTTTTACTAGAGCAAAAAAGTAGATATACGGTTCAGTTAGTAGTGAGAAATAATTAAATATAAAGTACATGTACATATATAACGTAACTATAAATGTTGATAATGCCACGCACGACGAATGGTTTAAGTGGATGCAAGAATTTCATATTCCCGAAGTAATGAAAACAGGTTGCTTTATTGAGAGCCGTATGCTAAAGGTTTTGAATGTAGAAGATGAAGGCGTAACTTATTCGGTACAATATACTTTTTTAAATATGAGCGACATGGAAGAGTATAAGCACAAACATGCGCAGGCACTGCAAAAACAGACCATGGATAAATTTAAAGATAAGTTTGTAGCTTTTCGTACCTTGCTTGAAATTATATAATTCCCCTCTTGGGAGGGGCAAAGGGGTGGGTATATGGAACCAGTAAAAGCAAAGAAACATTTAGGCCAACATTTTTTAAAAGATTTAGAGGTAGCGCAAAACATTGTTGATGCGGTTATAAAAACGTGTGATTTACCTTTGGTGGAAGTCGGACCGGGGACAGGCGTTTTAACCAAACACCTAATTACAAGAGAAAACTTTTTTGCTGTTGATGTAGATACAGAATCTATTGAATATTTAAAAAAGGCATATCCTAAATACCAAGATAAAATTATTGAAGGCGATTTTTTAAAGATGGATTTAAGCAAATTATTTCCAGGGCATTTTGCGGTGATTGGTAATTTTCCTTACAACATTTCTTCGCAAATTATGTTTAAGGTTTTAGATCTTCGAGACAATGTTGATGTGGTAGTTGGCATGTTTCAAAAAGAAGTAGCAGAGCGTATTGCTATTAAACCCGGCACTAAAGCGTATGGAATACTTAGCGTATTGTTGCAAGCCTATTATGATATTGAATATTTATTTACGGTTGAACCCAATGTATTTATTCCGCCGCCAAAAGTAAAATCGGCAGTGATACGTTTAACGCGTAACAAAACACAAAAGTTAGATTGCGACGAAAAACTGTTTAAAGCCATTGTAAAATCTACTTTTAACCAGCGCCGTAAAATGGTGCGTAACGGTGTAAAATCTTTTATAAAAGACGAATCTATTATGAGTCATCGTTTTTTTACCATGCGCCCCGAGCAATTAAGCGTAGAGAATTTTGTGGAGCTTACGCAGATTATTGAGAAGCAGTTGTAATAACTTTAAATTCAATTTACGTAGATTAGCCCTACTCTACCACCCTTAATAATTAAAATGCGTGGCAAAGTAATCCGAGTTTCTAATGACTTCTGTTTTATCAAAAACTACTTGTTTATCGTCTTGTATCATTAGTAAGTAATCGGCATTTCGACTTAAAAAATCTATATCATGTGATGAAATGATAGTAATGATGTTTTGCGAAATGGCATTTTCTTTTATCGTTTTAAAAAAATATTTCTTAGAAGTATAATCTAAAAAAGCGGTCGGTTCATCTAACAACAAAACAGGGGTTTGTTGCACTAAAGATTTTGCTATATATACTTTCTGTCGCTCGCCATCACTAATAGAAGTTATTAATTTATTTTTTAAATGAAATATTCCCATTGTATTTATAGCCTCCAAAATAATTTTATTATCCATGCTTGTAAGCGTTGCCATATTATTTAAATACGGATAACGCCCCATGCTTACCAATTCATAAACAGATATTGGAAATGTATGGCTATTAAACGCAAAACCAAATGTTATAATTTTAGCTAGTTCTTTATTAGTAAGTGTAGAAATTTCTTCTTCATTATAAAAGATTGTACCCGCCATTTTCTTTTGTAGTCCGGAAACAGTTTTTAGAAGCGTTGTTTTCCCACAGCCGTTATTGCCAATCAAACCTATCAAACATGGCGCATTTATTTGTAAAGAAATATTTTCAATTAGTACATTACTCGCATGTCCTATTGAAATATTTTTTAGTTGAAGTGTATTAATTGCTCTGTTCAAGTATTAATTTTTCGCTTTGTATTCTTCGTAAAGTAAATGAATAATGCCATCTGATAAGCCAATTTGCGGAACATAAATACGTTCTATATCAGCATGTTTCATGGCAGTTAAAAATATTTTAGCAGCAGGTATAATTACATCAGCTCTATCAGGCTTTAAACCAAGTACCGTAATACGTTCTTCATACGTATAAGTACTCAACATTTCTTGCATAGCTTTTAAACGTTCGTAACTAAGATGTTTGCTGTCTTTTTTACCAATCATTTTATAGAGCTTGTTTATATTTCCACCTGAGCCTATTGCATTTAGGGGCTTAATACCTTGCGTATTTTTTTTAATCCACTGCTTGTAATTATCCCACTCTTCTTTATCTATTTTATCAAATAACATACGTAAAGTACCTACGTTAAAAGATTTTTGTGCAATAATTACTTTATCTGTTATCAAAGTAAGTTCAACACTTCCACCACC
>JBDTJJ010000155.1:0-9725 GCA_039935895.1 Bacteroidia bacterium
ACCAACCGCCCAAGCATCTCTAAAACCAAAGCTGGTACCGGTTTTCCAGGCAATACGGTTTGATGAAAGAAAGTGCGACCAACCTGCGTAATCTTCAGGGCGAGCAAGTTCAGTCATGGCATTAAATACGCACCAGATACTGCCGGCACTTATCAAACTTGTTTTTTGAATAGATTTTTTTTGTTCTGTTTTTGATTGAAGATAAATAGCATCGTGATAATCATTGGCATCATACTTGCCAGAGTAAGTTGTGTAATGCAATAAGGTTCTTCCCATAGAAGCATACGCAGAAGCCACATCCCAAAGAGTAGCCTCGCCACCACCTAATATTAACGACAAACCATAATGTGATGCAGGTTTGGTAAAATTTTTAAAGCCTAATTTTTGTAATTGATATTGAAAGCGAGAAACACCATACTCTTGCATCATTTTTACAGCAGGCACATTTAACGAACGAGCTAAAGCCATACTTGCTGGTACTAAACCATCATACGTATGATTAAAATTTTTAGGTGCATAAGAACCCATTTGCATCGGTATATCTTCCAGCAACATATTGGGAAGAATTTTAGAATCGTTGAGCATACTTGCGTATAGAAATGGTTTAAGAATACTACCTGTACTTCGCGGTGCTGAAACTACATCCACATAATTATCGTGTTCATTTTTTTTGGAAAAGCTGTTGCCCACGTATGCAAGCACTTTGCCTGTCTCGGTTTCTATAACCAATGCACCTGCGTTATAAATTCCGTTTGCCGAAAGTGTTTGTATGTGATTGTTTAATGCGCTACTTATTTGTTGTTGCAAATTTTTATTGAGGGTAGAAAAATAAATAGTACCTGTACCGTTTTCACTGGCTGCACGTGCTAATAAATGCGGACTATATTGCGGAATAGCAAATGGCTTTTCGGGAATAGATTCTTGCAAAGAAAGATGGTAGGTTGATTCATCTATCATTTTATTATCGTACAATTTTTTTAGTAAACGATTGCGCTTATTTAATAATGCTTTATGATTTTTACCCGGATAAATTAAGGAAGGCGCATTTGGCAACACAGCTAATAAAGCACATTCTGCCCAAGATAATTTATCGGGACTGCGCCCAAAATAACGCCACGATGCCGCATGCAAACCAACTACATTACTGCCAAAAGGTGCATGACAAGCATATACATTTAAAATAGAATTTTTTTTATAGGATAATTCTATTCGAAAAGCTAAAAGTATTTCTACAAATTTTTCGTAATAAGTACGCGCTTGGTTTTTACGCATTAAGCGTGCAACCTGCATAGTTATAGTGCTTCCACCACTTTTTATTTTACCCGATTTACTGTTTTTTATAAATGCTTTGGAAAGAGAAATTGGGTTTATACCCAAGTGCTTATAAAAATATTCGTCTTCAAAAAAGGTAATACAGGTTTTAAATTTATCCGGTATGCTATCGCTGTAAGGAAACCGCCATTGCCCATCTTTTGCAATGTGTGCGCCGAGCAATTCAGTATGCTCATCATAAACTATGGTGCTATAAGGATCTGCAAATAATTTTTTTGGAAGCCAAATTATATACAAAGCCACTAAAACAAAAAGTATAGATAAAAGATACTTTCTCCGCTTTATAAAAGCGATAAATTTATTTTGTTGCAATGGGTAGAATTTTATTTAAAAGTAATATAAAATAAGAAACTAATATCAGCTATCAAATAACAAAATTCTATTTATAAGACGACAAAAAATAAATGTTGAGCTAAATAGTAAGTTTAAGCATTAAGCTTTGTAAATCCTGATTAATAGATCTAATTTCTGCTTTTAATTGATTGATCATACTAGTACGTGTGTGTAAATCATCAGCAAGGTATTTGCCCCCTGCGCCAAAAAAAAGGTTTTCTTTTTTCTTGGAATAGTCTATTAATCCTTCTTCTACCCATCTATATTTTAAGGATTCAACCGTTGAAAGGTTCCCATCAATATTAAATTCTTTAGTAGATAATACGAACCAAATAAATGGAGGATATGTAGAAGATGTTTTTGGTTTGTACCAAATATCTGCCAATAAATTTCTGCTATGACTAAGAACAACACTTTTCCGAGATGAAAAAACAGCCATTGCTCCCAATGCAGCGCTTATCAAACTTCCGTTTATCCCTACTGAAACCTGTGTTTTATGATTGTTGCTGGCAGAAGTAATTATAGCAGTAGCAACACCACTTATTACAGAAGCGATGGTTAATCGTTGTACACGCGTATCATTAATTTGATCTAAGTAATTTCCTAATTGTTTAGATCGTTCAGATTCACAATCTAACTCTGCGGCTATACTTGCCAACTCGGTAGATGCCAATAATAATCGGTTTAATACTTGTTGTTTTTTAACCATGATATAGATAAGGCTATCATCATCAGTTGTTTTGCTTTCTTGCATAAGAATTAAATCTCGCAAAAGAAAAAATGAACCGCTGGCATTTGCCAAAAGCATATCCTGATATGAAAATCTTTTTAATAATACGTTGTCTTTTGTTAAATAGGAACTAATATTATCAAGTGGAATATAAGTAGAATCATATACATACGGATTTTGAGGCGCGCAATAATTCAATTGAGCTACACGCACGTTTTGTTTCATTAAAGAACAAGAAGATATTAAGAAACAAAGCACAAGTTTTAATGCTTGATTTATTCTTTTTCTTAGAACCATGAAATACAAAATTAATTTTTCTAGGCTAAAAAAAAGTTAAAACATGTTTAAAGTTTAATCGGTTTCATATTTTTTTAATAACCATTTAATACTTAACCCTTGAAAGACAATAGAAAAAAGGACTATGCAAAAAGTTATTACTAAAAACAAATCGCTGTAAGGCACCTTTCCATTTAAAGATAAGGCAAGCGCAATAGATATGCCACCTCTTAAACCACCCCATGTTAAAATACTCAAACCTAACATTTTCTTTTTTTCTTTTCTGTTAAATATAAAATAAGCAGGAACTAAAGAAATAAACCGTACCAATAAAGTAAGTAGTATAAATGCAGCACCCAGTATTAAATAGCTTCCTTTAATGGAAACAAGAAAAATTTCTAAGCCAATTAAAACGAATAAAATAGTATTGCATATTTCATCTATTAGCTCCCAAAATTTATTTAAATAATCGGTAGATATATCAGACATGAGCTTTTGTTTGCTTTTACTTCCAATTAATAAACCCGCAACCACCATAGCTAATGGGCCGGATGCGTGTATAGAGTTTGCCAACGAGTAACCACCCATTACAATAGCTAAAGAAATTAAAACTTCGTTTTGATAACTATCAATTGATTTAATTAGTAAGTATCCAACATAACCAACGAGTAAACCTATGGTTAGTCCGCCAAAAACCTCTAATGCAAAGGCATGAAATAAATTAGTAAATGTAAAACTAGCTACGCCCAATTGCATAACCGAGTATATTACCGTAAAAACCACTACGCCAACGCCATCATTAAATAACGATTCGCCTACTATTTCTACTTTTAGTTTTTTAGGAATGTTGTAGTTAGAAAGTATGCCAATAACGGCAATAGGATCGGTTGGCGAAATAAGCGCGCCAAAAAGTAAGCAGACAATAAAATCGACTTCAAAACCAAATATGCCTAATACCCATTTTGAAAAAAAGCCTATTAATAAAGTCGAAATTAAAACACCAATAGTTGCATAAGAAACTACGGTTGTCCATGTTTTTTTTAAATCAGCTAAATTAACATGCAATGAGCCTGCAAAAAGCATAAAGCACAAAATGGTATCTAATAAAAACGAACTAAAATCAAAAGCAGTTAAATTTTTTTTTATCGGGGCAATAAATTCAGGATAAAAAATATCAACGCCTTTTAATGAAATACCTATTACCAAACTCAGCACCATAACACCAATGGTAGTGGGCAGTTTTAACCACCTGTGGTTAACATACCCCAATAAAGCAGATAGGGTTATAATGATGGATATGCCGGCAAAAAAACTCATTTTATATTTTCCACAAGGTACTGTTTTGCATTAAATAAATGACATCAATTTTTTATTTGTATTTTGTATAAAACTTTACATCAAATGGCAGGTATTGGTAAAAATTTAGCTAATCTATTTAAGTATAGATTTAATTTGGATAGTGAAAAAGCAGAGGAAAATGAAATTATAGATGCTATAAAGAAAAATATTGAGTTTAAAGGGACAAATCTTTGGACTTTAATCTTTGCCATTTTTATTGCGTCCATAGGCCTTAATGTAAACTCTACCGCAGTCATTATTGGTGCTATGCTCATCTCTCCCTTAATGGGGCCAATAATGGGTATTGGTTTGGGTATTGGTATTTTTGATTTTGAGTTAATAAAAAATGCACTCAAAAATTTATTTATAGCGGTTGTAATTAGCTTGATTGCATCTTCCCTTTATTTTTATATCACGCCATTACAGGAAGCCCGCTCTGAACTTTTATCAAGAACAACACCAACTATTTGGGATGTACTTATTGCTTTATTTGGCGGACTTGCAGGCATTATAGCCAGTTCTAGAAAAAGTATTAGCAATGCAATTCCGGGTGTTGCCATTGCAACTGCATTAATGCCACCATTATGTACAGCTGGTTATGGCATAGGCACAGGAAATTTTTATTATTTTATTGGAGCGTTTTATCTCTTTGTAATTAATTGTGTTTTTATAAGTATTTCAACATTTTTAATTGTGCGGTTTTTAAAATTTAAAGCGGTTCAACATGTAGATAAAACGATTGCATCGAGAGTTAAAAAATATGTTTTAATTATTGCTGTTTGCACCATTTTGCCAAGCATTTATTTAGCATACCGCTTTGTTAAGCAAGAAATATTTACACAAAATGCGCAGAATTTTATAAATAAGGAGGTTAAACAACAAGACCTTTTTATTATTGATAAAACTATTAATGCCAATACAAAAACACTTAAACTAGTTATTTATGGAGAGCGTTTAAATGATAGTTTGTCTGACAGCATTATCGCTCATAAAAGATTTTATGGATTGAAAGATGCCGATATCTCTATTCAACATACGTTAAACTCTGATAAAAAGCTTACTGATTTAAGAGAAGCAAAAGCTAATATAAACGCAGAACTTGAAAATCAATTAATAGAAAAAGACGATAAAATCCGTTCACTCGAATTAAAACTAAATGCGCAGTTACAAACTCAAATAAAAGATTCGCTTATCTATAACGAATTTCATGCCCTTTTTGGAAAAACAAAAGAATTACTAATCTCAAAAACTTTTATTCATAACGAAGCAGATACAAAAGATACGGTTGTATTCGTTTATTATTCTGAAGACAAACATTCGCATAAAATAAATGAAATTCAATTAGAAGATTGGCTTAAAGTTAGAATGAATACAAAAAACATTAAGATAATTTCAAAATAGAAAATGGAATTGTATTTAAACAATTATTGTTTGATCGCCTTCTTTATATGATAACGTATAAAACCCTTGTTTTCTATCGTTCCATGTTTGTGCGTTTCCCATTTCTCGGTTTCTTTGTAATAAATTCAAATCTAAATCCTGATAAATGAGCGTTTCAGTATTGGGCACTGCTTCTGCTGCAATGGCTTCTCTAGAAAATTCGGCATCTGAAGGAGTTAGTATGGCCGACTGAGAAAAATGTATATCAAGGTTATTTACTTCCGGTAAATTGCCAACGCAACCTGTAATAACGGTGTAAACTTGGTTTTCTACGGCTCTTGCCTGAGCGCAATAACGCACTCTTAAATAAGCTCTTCTATCATCTGTATTAAATGGCACAAAAATAATTTTAGCTCCCTTGCTAACAGCTATTCTTGCTAATTCCGGAAACTCAATGTCATAACAAATTAATATAGCTACTTTTCCTTTATCGGTATCAAATACTTCAACTCTATTGCCTCCTTTTACACCCCACCATTTTGCTTCGTAAGGTGTAATATGAATTTTATATTGTTTTCCAAAAGTACCATCTCTTTTAAAAAGAAAAGAAATATTATAAAGGTCATCGTTTTCAACACAAAAGTGCGAACCGCCAATAATATTTACATTGTATTTTATAGCAAGCGATGTAAATAAATCAATGTATTGATTGGTGTAATTACTTAATTCTCTGATGGCACCGGCCGGTTTTTTGTTGCTTAAAAAAGAAAGTAACTGCATGGTAAACATTTCCGGAAACACAACAAAATCGCTTTTATAGTCAGAAGCTGCATCAACAAAATATTCGCACTGTTGCGCAAAATCTTCAAAACTTTTTATAGAACGCATTTGATATTGGATAGCGCTTACCCTAACATAAGGTGAGTAATCTATTTGATTGGCTTTTTGATTTTTAAAGCTGAAATTAGTCCACTCAAGCAACGTTGCGTAGCCGCAAGATTCTTTATCATTTGGTAAATAATTAGGAAGCACTCTTTTTAAAGAAAAACCGTTAGCTAATTGTGCTGTAAGAACAGGGTCGTATATTTTTTTATCAATTACTTTAGTTACATACTCATCAATATCAATTCGTTTTTGATATTTTGAATAGTTGGGCAAACGTCCGCCAATTAAAATTCGTTTTAGGTTAAAATGTTTAGCTAAATTTTTTCTTACATCGTATAAACGTCTTGATAGTTTCATTCCTCTATTAGCAGGATCAACCATTATTTCCATACCATATAAAGTATCGCCTGCAATGGCGTGATTAGTAATATTTCCATTGTCGGTTAGTTCACTCCAAGAAGATGTTTCAGAGTAATTAGCATAATCAATTATCAGGCAACTGCTGGAGGCTATAATTTTATTTTCTATAAGAATGCAAACTTGTCCTTCAGGGAAAATAGTGATAATATTATTAAACTGAGATTCAGTCCAAGGTTTCATGCCCGGAAAACATTTTAATTGCAAGTCGGTTACCTGCTTGTAATCAGTTTTTTTTATTTTTCTAAGTTTTATTTTTTTATCAGATTTTGTTTGCTCTGCATTATTTGAGGCTTGATTGTTTTTCATACTATTGCTTTAAACGAGTTATTAATAAATGTATTTGAATTCTACAATCCATATTTTCTAAGGTAAATACTTATAACGACAATAACAATTCGTTTCGGTATTTAGCTAAGATATTTGATTTTGAAATGAAGCCTAAATACTTCCCTTTATCTACTACAGGCAAATTCCATTGACCGGATTGATCAAATTTTTTCATCACAGAAAATATATCTTCTCCGTATTCAACTGTAGAAGAAGGCTTTTCCATAAGTTCGCTTGTTATAACCTTGTCGTATAATTCGCTGTTAAACATCTCCTCTCTTATGCTGTCTAAATGAATTAATCCAACAAGATTGTTATCCTTATCTACAACAACTAACGTGTTTCGTTTGGTGTGCTTAATTTGCTGAACAACAGCACGTAGTTTGTCTTCAGGCTTTAATACGGCAAAATCATGCTCAATAGCAGAGTTAACATCAATATGACTTAAAATACTTGTGTCTTTATCTTCTGATACAATAGTTCCTCTTTCCTTCAGCTTTCTAATATCCATAGATACAGGATGAAAATATTTTACGATCATAAAACTTATAGATGATACAATCATTAATGGAATCATTAATTCATATCCGCCGGTAATTTCAGCTATAAGAAATATAGCCGTTAAAGGGGCATGAAATACGCCACTTAAAATTCCCGCCATGGCTACAATGGTAAAATTACTTATTGCAATATCGGAGAAGCCGGCCAATTCTAAAAAAAATGAAAATGCAAATCCGAGATATGCGCCTACAAACAAAGATGGTGCAAAGTTTCCGCCGTTTCCACCACTTCCAAGTGTTACACCGGTAGCAAATACTTTTAATAACATGGTAAGGGTAACAAACAGAAATACAATCCATTTATTAGATATGAAATCTACTAAAATACTTTGTTTAAATAGATCGTTGGGCTTACCATCGGCTAACGATTTAATACTTTCATAGCCCTCGCCAAACAAAGATGGAAAAACAGAAATTAATGCGGCTAAGCAAATGCCACTTATTAACCATTTATATACTTGTGATTTAGTTTTGTGAAATTTGATTTCTATTTTTCTAAAAACATTAACGTAATATAATGATATAAAGCCAGCCATTAACCCAAGTACGATATAAAGGGGTACATTGTAGTAATTAAATGGCTGTTGCAAACGAAAATTAAGTAAGATGTTTTCTTGTAAAATTATTTTTGAAATAAGTGCGCCCGATGCAGCAGCTATTAAAAGTGGTATAAAAGCTGATATAGAAATATCAATTAATATTACTTCCAATGCAAAGAGAATACCGGCTATGGGCGAGTTAAAAGCACCTGCAATTCCCCCTGCTGTACCAGCTGCTAAAAGTAAGGTTCGCTCTTTATAATTTAGTTTGTTGACTCTAGAAAAATTAGAGCCTATGGCTGCGCCTGTATTAACGATGGGAGATTCTAAGCCGGCCGACCCACCAAAGCCCACTGTAATACCGCTTGTAATAATATGCGAGTACATTTGATGAAAAGGAAGAAAGCTTCCTTTCTTAGCAATAGAGTGAAGAATATTTACGCTACCACCTCCAATATCTCCTTTAAAAAAACGTTTGATTATAAAAATGGTAATACCAATACCAAGTAACGGAAAAAGCAAATACAAGTATTTAAAATTGAAGTGCAGCAGATAATCTTCTAACACGTATTGCCTTATAATATGTACAAAAAACTTTAAAATTACTGCCGCTAAACCCGCGCTAATACCAACTATTATACTCGCAAAAATTAAGAATTGTTTTTCACTCAGCTTTGTATGCAATTTGTGAATTGCCAGTTGAAATATGTTGAGCTTTTTTATATTTATATTCATAATTTTTTTTAACTTTTCGTATCCCTGAAATCCTTTAATAAAAAACTATACGATTGGATCATAAAACATAACATGGTTTTATGAAATAAACTTAAAAGGTATTTAACCTAGAAAAAGAATCAAATACGTAAAATTGAAAAAGAAAGAAGTTTTTTGGAAGAAAAAAACATGCGGGTTCTAAATCTCAAAATATTTACGTTGTTTAAAATTGGCGAAGTTTTAAAAGCAAGAATAATGATGAGAAAAAAAAGAATAAATAATAGTAATCGTTTGTTCTCTACAATTCTATTTTTAAAAAAGTGCAGTACAGAGTTTATGTTGTTAATTAACTGTCCTGCACCGACTTTAATATTTATCTCTAAAACAGTATTGGCAACTGTTTTTTCTTTAGAGTTTATGCTGTGATGGGCTGAAATCGCTGAAAAACCTATCAAATCAAGACTTAAAAAACATATTCTAAATATGAATATAAAACTTAAAACTATAGATATGTAATTAATGTATTTAGCACGCATCGGACAAATTTACAAAAAATAAAAAGATTCGAACCAAACACAATCGATTAGGAATAAATAGTTGAGCTTTGTAACCTTTCGCGTCTCGTGCACTCTATTGGTTTATAACCGGTAATTACATAAATAATTTGCTTACGCAATGGTAAAAAAACTTGCGGTGAAGTAGTAAGTTTATTTATTTTTTAAACTGATTTTGAAAGATGATTATGGAAATGAAACAATTTGAAAAGTACACCGATAATGAAATCATTACCAAAATAATTGCAGGTGAAACGCCTGTTTTTGAAATTTTGATAAGGAGGTACAATCCATATTTGTATAAGATTGGTAGAACTTACGGATACAGTCATCACGA